>JBDKTA010000034.1 GCA_039680605.1 Planctomycetaceae bacterium
CGTCGCACATTGCCAACACACGCTTACGTAAATCCATTGAGTATGCTTTCATTTCAAGCCTCCATGCTTGACCCAAGCATACACAACTTCTTCAGAGGGCGCTAGATGTGTTCGTGACTTGCTCTAACGTCGCCGTCGGCCTTAATCCGAAAAAACAGACTGTCCATGCGGCCCGCTTCCGTAATTTTCTGCAAGTCTTTTCCATCTAAACATATCTGCGGCCTCTGCGATCTCCGCGGTGAAATATCTGGATTAGCGGAGAACCTCATCGTAACTGCCGACGGAATCTTGACTACCCTGCTGCGATCTCTTCCCGCCTGGCTTTTCGCTCCACCAGCAGCCACGCCAGCAGCACGCCTAGTTCGTACAGGAGCTGCATGGGAATGGCCAGCATGAGCTGGTCGAGCGGGCTGGGGGACGGGGTCACGATGGCGGCCACCACCAGCACGGCTACCACCACGTGGCGGCGGTACTTGTTGAGGCTCTTCACGCTCACCAGGCCGACCTTGGCCAGCACCAGCACGGCTAGCGGAAGCTGGAAGCACAGGCCAAACACCACCATCGTCCAGGTCACAAAGTCGATGTAATCGTCCAGCCGGAGCATCATCCGAACGTTGATCTGGTCGGCGAACCAGATCAGGAATCGGTACATCGGCTCGGCCATCACGAACATGAAGAACAGGGCCCCTGTGACGAACAGCGCCGCGGAGAACGGGACCGAAAAATACACGTACCGGCGCTCGCGCTTGTACAGCCCGGCGGCGACGAACTTCCAGAGCTGCCAGCAAATCCATGGCGCCGCCAGCACCAGACCGGCCACCAGGCACACCTGGAAATAGATCGACACCGGTTCGACCAGCGTCTGGGTGATGAAGTCCGGGTCCTTGTGCAGCGAGCGCATGATGTCGTCGAAAGGCTTTCGCAGGAATGTCAGCAGCCAGTTGCCCCACCAGAGCGTGACGCCCATCGCCACGGCCAGGCCGACGATCGCCCAGATCAGGCGGCGGCGCAGCTCTTCGAGGTGCTCGCCGAGGCTCATCCGCGGACCGCCGGCCTCCTCGGGGTCGTCCTCGTCCGCCTCGTCCATGCGCGCCAGCGGGCGCGCGGGCTGCGGGTAGTCCGGCGCGTCGGCCGGCGGCGCGAGCTCGGCGGCCGGAGATGCCTCAGGCGGCTCCGGTGCGGGCTCGGGTATCAGATCGTCATGGTCGCTCAGGTCGTCCACTCTATGAGTATATCACGCCTGAATGGTCCGTGTGCAGCCACTTAAACTGCAGGTGCGCCGGTTTTCGTCCGATAACTCCTACGTGGTCAGCGGTCGCCGCTGACCTATTTCAGGAGTTGGGCGATGTCCATCAAGCGTACGTTGAGTCTGGAGAAGCAAGGCCACACCTACCTCTTCACGTACGCCCCCGGCAGCGAGAACCAGATCATCGACGAGTTGATGCGCCTGGCCGACGACGAGCAGTGTACCCTGGACTGGATGGACGCCGCGTCGCTGAGTTTCCAGGTGGCCCAGGGCGTCGTCGAGATGGCGGCGGCCTCGGCTATCATGCAGAGCAAAACCTAGCCGCCCCGTGCGGCCCGGCCATGGAAGGCCAAATGCACGATCTACCTCTCATCCGGCAGTTTCTGGACTACATCGCCAAGCAGCGCAATTTCTCCGAGCACACCGTTCGCTCGTACCTGGCTGACGTGACGCAGTTCTGCTGCTTCCTGGCCGCCCGGGCCGCCGATCCCACTGCCGTCCTGACGGCAGAGGATTTACCCGCCCCACAGGACGTGCCCCCGGCGGCGATGGGGGACCAGTTGCTGGCCGTCACGCCCGTGACGGTGCGGGCGTACCTGGCGATGCTGCGCAACAGTCAGTACTCCAAGGCCACCACCGCCCGCAAGCTCGCTTCGCTGCGGAGTTTCTACAAGTACCTCGTGCGGGGCGGGCAGTTGCAGGCCTCGCCGGTCAGCGTCGTTCGCACGCCGCGCCAGGATAAGCGTCTGCCCAAGTGCCTCGACGTGCAGCAGATCGACGCCCTGCTGACCGCCCCCGACACGCACACCTTCCTGGGCGCCCGCGACCGGGCGATTCTTGAGACGATCTACTCCTCCGGTCTGCGCATCAGCGAACTGTGCGGGCTGAACATCGAAGACCTCGATGAGTTCTCCGAAGCCTTGCGCATCCGCGGCAAAGGCAAGAAGGAGCGCCTCGTGCCGCTGGGCAGCAAGGCCATCGAGGCGATCAATGCATGGCTCAAGGCTCGCACGGGCGAGTTCGGCGCCGCCGAGCACGGGCCGCTGTTCGTCAACCGCAGCGCCCAGCGCCTGACGGACCGTTCGGTGCGTCGCAAGCTGGACAAGTACCTTCTGATCGCGGGGATTCCGCTGAACATCAGCCCCCACGCGCTGCGGCACAGTTTCGCCACGCACATGCTCAACGCCGGAGCGGACCTGCGCTGCGTGCAGGAGCTGCTCGGCCACGCGAGCCTCTCGACCACGCAGATCTACACGCACCTGACAACGACGCGTCTGAAGGAAGTCTACGACAAAGCGCACCCGCTGGCGGCGAAGTAATATGGAGTGCGGCAGCCTTAGCTGCCGCTTTGGAAGTTTCTCAATTCCAAAAACTGCGAAAGCGGCAGCTAAGGCTGCCGCACTCCAAAGGCTGCGCTTGACGCCAACGCTCTTGTGGCGATACTGGACGATTCATGGCCGAATCATTCGACATCGCAATTGTCGGCGCGGGCAAGGTCGGGACGGCGCTGAACGCACTGGCAAGCATTAGTGGTTTGCGCGTCGCGCTTGTGCGGCGGGGCGAGGCGATCCCTCCTGTGGAACTGGTTCTGCTGACGGTGAATGACGACGCCATTGAGCCACTCTGCAATCAGCTTGCCGATGCCAAAGCTTTTAAGAGTGGCGCTGTGGTAGCTCACTGCAGCGGGGCGCTGGGCAGCGATGCTCTGATTTCTGCGCGAGAGCAATGCGGCTGTCATGTCGGCTCGATGCATCCGCTGCAGACGTTTCCGACGGTCGAGGCCGCTGTTGAGACGCTGCCCAAGGCGTATTGCTTCTGCGAGGGCGACGCGCCGGCGGTCGAGGCTCTCTATGCGTTCGCCGCCCGCATCGGCAGCAAGGCGGTTGTCATGGACAGCGGCGGCAAGGCGCTATACCATGCCGCGGCCGTCATGGCCTGCAACTACCTGACGACCCTGCTGGAGTGCGGGCTGGAGCTGATGGCCGCTGCGGGGGTCGACCCCAAGCTGGCCGCAACCGCCCTGCTGCCGCTGGTTCAGGCGACGCTGGATAACAACGCTGCGATGGGACCGGCAGCCGCCCTGACGGGCCCGATCGCCCGCGGCGATGTGGCGACGGTCGCGCGGCATGTGGCGGCGCTTCGGCAGGCGGTCGTGGCTGTCGGTCCTTCGGACCTCCCGCCACGGCACCCGGGGGCGACGCTGGCGCTGTACCGCGCCGCCGGATTACGAACGATTGAACTGGCCCTGAAGAAGGGAACGATAGACGCCGCCAAGGCCGACGCCTTGCGGAAGATACTCAGCGAAGGAAAAGAGGACTGACATGCCCGCGAAGATTATTGACGGAGAACCCTTAGCCGCGAAGATGCTCGAACAGGTCGCCGCCGACGCCCAGGTCCTGACCGCCGCGGGCAACAAGCCCAAGCTGGCCGCCCTGCTCATCGGCGACAGCGCCCCCAGCAAGATGTACGCCAAGAGCCAGGCCCAGCAGTGCGCGGCCGCCGGGATCGACTACGAGCTGATCGAACTGCCCGAGAACATTTCGCAGGCCGACGCGCTGGCGCGGGTGCAGCAGATCAATGCCGACCGCTCGATCAGCGGCCTGCTGCTGCTGATGCCCTTCCCCAAGCAGATCGACGCGCGCCTGGTGCAGCAGACCATCGCCCCGTCCAAGGACGTCGAAGGCATGGGTCCGGCGAACATGGGCAAGCTCTTCTACGGCGGCGGGATCGTCTCGCCATGCACCGCCGCGGCAGCGGTCGAGCTGCTCAAGGCCACCGCCGGCAGCCTGGCCGGGCTGGAAGTGGTCGTCGTCGGACACAGCGAGATCGTCGGCAAGCCCATCGCGGCGATCCTGCTGCAGAGCCTCAGCGAAAGCCCCACCGTCACCGTCTGCCACGTCGCGACGAAGGACCTGGCGTTCCACACCCGCCGCGCGGACGTGGTCTTCGTGGCCACCGGCGTGCCGCAGGTGCGCTGGAACGCGTACAGCCGCAAGAAGAAAGCCGGCGAAAACCCGCCCCTGCCGGACCTCAAAGGCCTCATCAAGGGCGACATGCTCAAGGACGGCGCCATCGTGATCGACGTGGCGATCAACCGCATCCCCAAGGCGCTGGACGCTGAAGGCAACCCCGTCCTCAACGACAAGGGCAAGCCGGCGATGATCACTGTCGGCGATGTGGACTTCGACTCCGCCAAGGACAAAGTCGGCGCCATTACGCCGGTGCCCGGCGGCGTGGGCCCGGTGACGGTGGCGATCCTGCTGCGCAACACCATTGCCTGTGCGAAGGCAAACGCATAGTGGGGAAAAACGAACTGATAGAATGGTGGACTGCTGGCGCGGGCCGGCGTTCCGCGGCGGAACTTGTTCCGCGCGGTTTCTTCCCTGATTCCAGGATGCGCGTAAGGCAGATCGCACTGCAGAACGCGCGGGGCAAGCCCCGCCGCTAAAGGCTATACTAATTGCCCGTGCTTAAAGCAAATTACCAAATGCCGGCAAGTCTCCGCTGGTTGGCGATGGCGATCCCGGTCGCATTGGCGATAGCGGCGGCGGCGGGAGTTCTTGGCGCCACGGAACCGCGTGGCCCGGGCATCACCTCCGACAGCGTCCATTATATCAGCATCAGTCGCCAGCTCGCCTGCGGGCACGGGTTCCGATGGGGCTGCAGCGCCAACCCCTGCGCGCTGTGGCCGCCGGGATACCCCGCCGCGTTGGCGGGGGCGGCTGCATTGGGCGTGGCGCCCGACGCGGCGGCGCGATGGATCAACGCCATTGCGATGGCGGCCATCGTTTTGGTCTCGGCGGCGTTTGTCTACAGGCACTCGCGATCGATGCTCGCCGCCGTGGCTGCGGCGTGGCTGATCTACGCCTCGGCAATGCTCTTGGAGACGGCGTGCTATGCCTTGTCGGACACGGCGTTCATTCTGGCGGTCATGGTCTTCCTGTACTTTGCCGACACGCTGCTGAAAGACCTGTCGCCGGGGCCTTTGGCGGCCTTGGCGTGCGCGATCACCGCCGCGTTCATGCTGCGGTACATGAGCGTGGTGCTGCCGCTGGTGGCGGTCCTGCTGCTGCTGATCAACCGCAGGCAGCCCTGGAGCGTCAAGCTTCGCCGCGGCGGGGTCTTTCTTGCCGGCTCCTGCGCGATTCCGGCGGCATGGCTGGTACGCAATTACGTGCTGACGGGAACGCTCACAGGCCCCCGCCCGCCGGCGGCGGCGACCCTGGGCGAGAATTTTCTCGATGCCGGGGCGACGCTCGCCCGCGGTTTCCTGCCGGGCAACGGGTCATCCTATATCAGTGCCGAGGCGGCTATGGCCGTCTTCCTGGCGCTGGTGGCAGCTCTGCCCGTCGCCGGGATCCTCATGCGGCGTCGGCTCAGCGGGCCCGACGACTCTCCCGGCGCGCCGGCGTCGGTGGGCGCATCGTTGCTGCCGGCGTACTTGCTGACCATCGTCTACGTCGTCTACGTGATAGCAGCCGCCTCGCTCGCCGCGGTCGAGCCGATCTCGACTCGGTACCTGGCGCCGGTGTATCCGATCGTGATCTCCGCGACGGCGATCGCGTGCGGCCGCATGATCGCGGGCCTGGGCCTATCGCGGCGGGGTGCGGTGGCGGTGGCCGCCTTCGTCATCGCAAGCGCCGGAATGTTCCAAATCCAATCTCTTTACGCCGCCTACATCGTGAACTGGAGCCGCCAGGTGGGCTTGGGGTACAACGACCAGCGTTACCGCCAGTCGCCGCTGCTTCAGTATGCTGCCGCCCGCGCAGACGACGGAACCATGCAGGCGAGCAACTATCCCGAACTGGTCTGGCACGTGACGGGGCAACCATGCATCAACCTGCCCCGCCGCAGCGGGTACCGCTCGCGGAACGACATCCGCACCGCATCGCTTGATGATTTCGGTCACGCGCTGGATCGCTTCGGGACCCTGCGGGTGATCTGGGTGGAACCTGCGCCGGAAGATTTCATGCCGGTGGCGGAATTGGCAGGATACGTCAAATTAGATCTTCAGGCCTGCCTGAGCGACGGGGCGGTCTATCGGGCGAGCAAGCGGACACAGGCGCGTCCGAACTGACGCCTCGCCGCAGGCGATTCTCAAGCCCACGCGCGACATCGCGCTCTAATCCGTAATCCGCAATCCCAAATCCGCGATCGCGGTTGTTACGCCAGTCCCGCCTGCTGGATGATCGCCGGGACGCAGTGGTCCCATCCCAGCGTCATGAAGTGCGTGCCCTGGCACATGTCCTTCATCTCGCGGACGAGCTGGGCGCAGATCTCGATCGAGACCTTCTCGCGGTCTTCCTTGGCGCAGTCGGTGAGCTTCTGGATGATCCAGTCCGGCACGACGACGCCCGGGACCGACTTGTTCATGTACTTGCCCATGCCCGCGTTCTTGAGCATCACGATGCCCACCAGCACCGGGATCTTGAGGTGCTGAATCTTGTTCATGAACTTCTCGAACGCCGCGGGCTCGTAGACGGCCTGGGTCTGGACGAACTGCGCGCCGGCCTCGACCTTTTTCTCCAGCTTGATGATCTGCGGCTCGACCTCGTCGGCGCAGGGCGTGACGCAGCAGCCTTTGAAGAACGTCGGCACGCCGTCGAGCTTGTTGTCGTTGCCCTTCATGTCCTTGCCCAGGTCGGTGCCGGCCTCGAGCTTGCTCATGGCCATCAGCATGCCGACCGAGTCGAGGTCGTAGACGGGCTTGGACTGCGGGTGGTCGCCCATGGTGACGTGGTCGCCGGTGAGCACCAGGACGTTCCGCACGCCCAGGGTGTACGCGCCCAGGACGTCCGACAGCAGCGAGATGCGGTTGCGGTCGCGCGTGACCATCTGCAGCACCGGCTCGATGCCCTTGTCCAGCAGCAGCTTGGCCCCGGCCATCGAGCAGGCGCGCATGACGGCCGTCTGGTTGTCGGTGACGTTGACCGCCGAGACGATTCCGCTGTGGAGATACTCGACGGCCTCATGGATGACCGGCTCGATGTTGACGCCCTTGGGCGGGCCGATCTCGCCGGTGAAAACGAACTTGCCTGCCAGCAGGTCGGCCTGGAACTTGCTCACGGGTGCGGTCATTACTTGCTCTCCTGGTCGTCGGTCATCTCGGCCAGCACCATCCGGCGCACGCCGTTGCCGCGGTCTTTTCGATAATCCGGGGCTGCACGCAGCTTGCGGTACTCGTCCAGGCGCCCGGTCTCATTGAGTCGTTTGTAAATCAGCAGCCAGCCGCAGTCCATGTCGGCTTTGACTTCGCACTTGCCCTTGTTGGTCCCGCCGCAGGTGCCGTTGACGAGGCTCTTGGAGCACTTGGCCACGGGGCAGATCCCGCCCGTCCAGCCGAGCATGCAGTCGCCGCAGCCGCGGCAGTATTCTTCCCAGATGCCCTTGGCGACGTTGCTGGCCAGGAACGTGGTGTTCATGCCCGGCAGCACGGGGGTGGCCGGGGCCTGCTCGCCGCTGTACTGGATGCCCGCCCCGCACGCGATCGACAGCACCGCGTCGTAGTCGCCCAGGGGCTTCTTGAGGTTGGCGAAGAACTCCTTCTCGCACTGGCGGGTGATGCAGTCGAACTCGACGGTCATCTCCTTGCCCGCGGCCTTGGCGGCCATGCGAAGCTGCGTCGCCAGCACTTCGGCCTGGCGCTCGCCGCCGGTGAGGCAGACCGCCACGCACCCGCCGCAGCCCAGCACGAGCACCTTCTTGTACGGAAGGAGCATCTGGAGAATCTCGTCCATCGGTTTGCGTTCAGCAACGATCATTTCTAGCTCCTGAAATCGGGCCCTTTGGAGTGCGGCAGACATAGCTGCCGCTTTGGAAGTTGTTCGGTACCGAGAAACTGCCAAAGCGGCAGCTAAGGCTGCCGCACTCCATAATGGTCCTTCTATGTCTTGATCTTATCAGCCGCGGCGGCCATCGCTTCTCGCATGGCGGTGCGGCCCTGGTCGGCGGCGTCGACGACCTGCACCATGTCGGGCGACAGGCCGATGTCTTTTAGCAACTGCTGTACCTGCGCGGCGCGCTTGTGAACTCGCTCGGTCGCGCCGGGATAGCGGTCGGCCCCGCTGGTGCATGAGACCACGATCACGCCGTCGGCGCCGTTCTCGATGGCGTGGAGCATCTCGGCTGCCGAGAGGCGGCTCATGCTCGGCAGATAAATCTCCGCCACGCCGGCGATCTTGTCCTCGAGCGTGCCGGCCCAGGCGGCTGCGGGGCTGTGATGCCCGCAGACGTAGGCGACGATCTTTCGCGGCCCGCTCATCGAGGCCAGTTCGGACTTGGTGTGGTCAACCAGCGCCTGCGTGTCCCAGCCGCGTGCAATGATGGCGTTGCCCGGGCACTCGGCAATGCACATCCCGCAGGCCTGACACAGGGCCGAGCTGATCCGCGCGACGTCCGTCACCACCGGAATGTCGAACGGGCAGACGCGCAGGCACGTCAGGCAGGCGACGCACTTGTCGACCAGCACCTCGGCGCCGGCGCCGCAGGACATGCAGCGGCGGGCCTCGGCCAGGGCGGCGTCATCCGAGTAGTTGTGATCGGTCTCGGTCCAGACCTTGTTGCGAATCTCGGGCGGCTCGGTCGGCACGGGGTTGCGGGCGACCTTCTTGACTAGCGCCGCGGTTTCGGCGTCGATCTTTTCGATCGCCGGAGGCAGCGCGTCGTCGATGGCGATCGCGCGACCCGACAGGAACATATCCACGGCCTTGGCGGCCCGCTGGCCCGAGGCGCAGGCCTCGACCACCGAGCCGGGCTTGGTGACGATCTCGCCGCAGGCGAAGACGCCCTCGACGTTGGTCTGCTGAGTGGCGGGGTTGAACGTCAGCCGCCGCCCGTCGACCACATCGAGCCCGCTGCCCTGGGCAAAGCCCCAGTCCGGCGCCTGGCCGATGGCAAAGACGATCGTGTCGCACTCGAGGGTCTGCACGTCGGCATCGTCATACGCCGGGGCGAACCGCTTCTGCTCGTCGAACACCCGCGTGACGCCGCGGGTCTTCAGACCCGTGATTTTGCCGCCGCTGGTCACCACCTCGACCGGTCCGCGGCGATGTACGAACGCCACGCCCTCTTCCTCGGCCTCGCGGGCCTCCCACGAAAACGCGGGCATTTCCTCGTGCGTCTCGAGCATCACGCAGCGGACTTGGGTGGCCCCGTACCGCACGGCTGTGCGCGCGGCGTCCATCGCCACATTGCCTCCGCCGATGACGACGACGTTCTTGCCAATGTCGACGGGGCGGTCAAAGGCGGCCGCGGCCAGGAAATCCAGCACGGGCAACACGCGCGGGTTGTTCGCCCCGGGCAGCGGGAGCATGCGGCTGGTGGACAGGCCCGTCGCGACGACGACGGCCTTGAAGCCGTCCTTCATCAACTGCGCGATGGTCTTGTCCTTGCCGATGGTGCAATTCTTGACCACTTCTACGCCGTGGGCGCAGATCCAGTCGATGTCCTGCTGGAGCACGTCGCGCGGGAGGCGATACTTTGGAATCGCCGAGACGGGAATCCCTCCGGCGACAGGCTGCTTCTCGAACACTGTCGGGCGATAGCCAAGTTTGGCCAGGTCCAGCGCCGCGGCCATGCCCGCCGGTCCGCCGCCGATGACGGCGACCTTGGCGCGGTCCTGCTTGACCTTGTGGACAGTGGCGCCGGCGGCGCCCTGGCGCTCGGAGACGAACCGCTTGACCTCGCGGATGGCGACGGGCTCGTCGACTTCCGTGCGGCGGCAATTGCCTTCGCAGGGATGATGGCAGATGCGCCCGCAGACCGAGGCGAAGGGCAGGGCCTCGCGGATGACGTCGATGGCGTCCTGCCAGCGGCCCATGGCCGCCAGTTCGATATACGCCCGCACGTCGGCATGCACGGGGCAGTTGTACCGGCAGGGCGCCCACTCTCGGCGCATCAGGTCGCTGCCGGCCGCCTGGGCGGCCACGTCGGCGGATGTCAGATCACCGTCTCGCATGGAACGTCTCCAACTGCTGTGGAAAAGGCCAAACCATAGAACCTCCGCCGCAGCCTGTCAAGGGGGCCTCTATTATACGTGTAACGCCGCAGCCCGGGGGGGGAATGTGCGGGAGAATCAAGCGAAGGATGTCACGCCCGCGGATGAAACTTCTTGTGTACGGCCTTGAGGCGGGCGGCGTCGACGTGGGTGTAGATCTGCGTGGTGGAGATATCGGCGTGGCCGAGCATCTCCTGAACGCTGCGCAGGTCGGCGCCGCGCGAGAGCATGTCGGTGGCGAAGCTATGTCGCAGCGTGTGCGGGCTGACCTTGCCCCGCAGCGCCACGCGCCGCGAGTACTTGCGCATGACGTAGAACACGTCCTCGCGCGACATGCACTTGCCGCTGCGCGAGAGAAACAGCCAGTCGCCGCCGTCACGCGCCAGCGGGGCTCGCCCGCGGTCGAGATACTCCCGCACCGCCGCCAGGGCCGAAGCCGCCACCGGCACGACGCGTTCCTTGCTGCCCTTGCCGATGACGCGCAGCACCCCGACGTTGAAGTTGACGCCGGTCGTCTGGAGCGAGGCGGCTTCGCTGGCCCGCAAGCCGGCGGCGTAGAGCAGGTACAGCAGCGCCCGGTCGCGCAGGGCGAAGGCGTCCATGTCCGCGTTGGGGGAATCCAGCAGCGTCGCAACGCTGCGAGGGTCCAGGACCGTCGGCAGGCGATTCCACTTGCGCGGCGGGTCGATGCTCTCGGAGCAGTCGCGATCGACGATGCGCTGCATCGCCAGGTAGCGGCAGAACATGCGGACGGCCGCCAGCTCGCGGCAGATCGACGAAACGGCATATCCGGCGTGTCGCTGGCAGCGGAGAAATCCTTCGATCGCCGCGGTCTGCAGGTCGGCCGACCCGCAGCCGCCCCGCTCGCGCAGGTACGCCAGGAACATCGTCAGGTCGTTCTGATACGCCAGACGGGTATTGGCTGACAGACCGCACTCGGCCTGCAGATAGTCCAGGAAGGGTATCAGGTGCTCGCCCAGATCGGGACAGGCCAATCCATTCTCCTCTCAATCCGGCCATCCTGGCCGAACGGATGCTTGCCTGGATCAATATCGACCGCCCGGCAAGGGTCGCTTGAGAGGTTTCGGTGGCATCGCCATGAATGCCCGCGCACGCCCATGGCGACCCGCTGAACAACGCGTGTCGTCATGCCACCCAGCCAATGCGCCCTCTGGGGTTTACTTCTGGCCCAGGGCGCTGCGGGCTTCGCGCTTGCCCATCTGGCGGGCCTTGGCCAGCATCGCCCGCGTCTCCTTGCGGAGGCGCAGCGAGCCTTCTTTGCGTTCGTATTGATAAACCTGCTGTCCGGAAACGCCCAGCAATCTGCCGAAATCCGCCTGCGTCAGGCCGAGCTTGACGCGCAGGCGAGACATCATCTTGCCCGTCACGCGCATCCGATCGAGGCTCTTCTCATCGACCGGACCGCCCTTGGCTGCCGGAGACGTCGCGACGTGCTTGTGCAGAATGCGATTCTGGCGCTCCAAGGCCGATATCCGCCGCTTCAGCGACGCCGCGACACGCTTGAGCCGCACGGTCTCCTTCTGCAACGGCACAGCCGCCGCTTTCACCTCTTTGCGGGCCAGACGAGTGATTTCTTCCTTAAGCACTTTCAGAATGTTCGGCATTATTCCTCTTCCTATCCTCCCCTGTAAACTATGACGTAAGATACTAGCGCCCGTCACCACCGCGGTCAAGTCTTTCTGGCAAATCCCGCGTGATATCTCCGCCGCGACCGCTTTTCAAACGAGGCTGCAAATCGACCCATCTCACGCCGGCCGCTCGAAAAGCGCCCGGGCGTATTGGATGTCTTCGCCTATCTGTTCGTCGACGTGATCATGATCGCTGTACTCTGCCGTCAGACAAATATCGCCGACGAATCCGCGCTGGACCAGTTCGCGGGCGACCCAGGGCCAGTTCGCCCGGCCGGCCCGGGCGGTCGTCCAGATGCTGCGCCACAGAACCTGCCCGTTTTCATCGGGCGCTTGCCCCTGCCAGATCGCGCTCTTGAGGTTCACCACGCGCAGGTGCGACCAGACGATGTCCAGCGCCAGGTCGGGCTGTTCGCCCTCGAGGCCGTTGTGCCCGGCGTCCCAGACCGCGCAGATCTGGTGCGGGTCGTACTGGCTGATGGCGTGGTGAATCTGCATCGCGTTGGCAATGTACCGCCCGCAATGGTTCTGCACGCCGATGGCCACGCCGTAGCGCTCGAGCATCGGCATCATGGCCTCCCACTGCTTCTGCTGGGCGGCGATACCCGAGAGATAGTCCGTATCGCGGGCGATGCCCACGCAGATGCGGATGATCGGCACGCCGGCGGCCGCGCAGGCGGCGATCGTCGGCTCGTCCGTCGGTCCGGCGACGGTTCCGATGCGCACGCCGTGGTCGGCCATGATGCGCGCCGCCTCGGGCAGGGCCTTGCCCACGTTCTCGGGCGTGACGGGGTAACCGGGCCTCACCGGCATCTCGATGCCGTCAAAGCCCATCTTCTTGACGAAGGCGGCCAGTTCCGCCGGGGCCAGCTTCGGCCAGGGTTTAGTAAATACGGTAAAACTGACTTTTTCGTTCATGGCTATTCCTTCCTGTCCTGGTGGCACAGGCTTTCCAGCCTGTGGCCCCCCAGCCTGGAAAGACCGTGCCACCGGATCAGCGATTGTCTTCGATAGTCCTGAGCATGGCCAGAATGTTCTCCGGCGGCGTGCCGGGCATGATGAGGTTTGACGCTCCGACGATCACGCCGCCGCAGTCGTGCGCGACGGCCAGGCACTCCATCGTCTCGCGCTTGACGTCGCGGATGCTTCCGCGGTGGAGCACCTGCACGCGGATGGTGCCCTGGAACGTGACGCGCGGGTACCGCTGCCGCAGCCGCCGCAGGTCCATGCCCGCGCTGGCGTCGGTCTCCATCCAGCCGTCGACGCCGATGACGTCGAACATCTCGTCGGCCAACGGCCAGAAGTTCCCGTCGCTGGTGTAGAAGTAGAACATGCCGCATTCGTGGCACGCGTCGACGATCTTCTTCAGCGCCGGCGAGACGACGCGGCGAAACAGCTCGGGCGAGATCGTCGGCCCCTGCGCCGAGCAGAAGTCCATCCCGGCGATGTTGACCTCCAGCCCCGCCATCGCCATCGCCGGCACGGCCGCGGCGTACATCTTCGCCCGGGCCATCAGCAACTGCGCGTACAGGTCCGGGTAGAGGGCGGCGCACATGAGGCTGGAGGCGTTGTGCATGTCGACGTAGACCGTGCCCCCGCCGTGGCGCACCAGGTAGTCCGGATACTTCCGGATCGTCGCCTGGAGCTTCTCGTCGGGTCCCTTGGGCGGCGCATAGCTGGCGGCCTGCTCCTGGGCGGCCTGCACCTGGCGGGAAAACTCTTCTTCTGTGGGCGGCTGGACGAAGGTCCCTGGCGGCCCGGCAGCGGCGCCGCTGTCGGTGCGGGTGAACAGTTCGGTCTGGGGGTTGTAGGTCATCGTGAACGACTGCCCTTGGCCGCCGTCGAAGAGGAACGTGTCGTCGCTGAGCTTCTGGGCGGGCTTGAGGCCCCAGCGCCAGTACCCCAGGCGCAGCAAGTCCATCCCGCAGGCTTTCGTGATGGCCACCGCGTCGCTCTCGCAGCGGGCGACGAACTCGGCGTGGGCGTCGGGTCCGGCGCACAGGGCGTTCATTTCCAGCCACTGATTGTGCGCCCCGCCGATGCAGACATCCGCCCGACCGAGGATGACCGACGCGGCATGGCCGGAGAATTGCAGATGGTACACCGGAGCCTTGTCGACCGCCCGGCCGCGGATGGTATTCAGGATTCGTTCCTTGGACATCATGGCGATAGACGGAAGTAAGCAGTAATCAGTGAAAAGTAATCAGTGAAAAGTAACCAGTAAACAGCAACTCCCCGTTACTGGCTGATTACCGATTACTGCTCACTGATTACTGTTTTCTGCTTACTGATTACTGTTTCAAGGGATACGTCCCCGTCAGGGCTCGGCCGCGGTCGCGGCGAACGCGCGCCAGGTAGTCGCGCATCGGCTCAAAGTGGAACTCTTCGATCAGGTCATCGGTGCTGCGACCGGGAAGCTGCGAACGCAGCAGCAACAGGCATTCCTCGTTCAGCCACTCGGTGTACGCCGCCGTCGGACCGTACTTGGCGAACAGTTCGATCAGGCGGCCGGCGTTCTTGTCGTGGTGCAACAGGCGGCGGTCGAGGTCGAGCCTGGCCGTCGCCAGCGGTGCGCGGCCGCTCCAACTGTGGTTGCGGACCAGGCTGCTGATGGGCCGCCCGGCCAGGTCGATGAACGACGCGGCGCCACCGTAGACGCCGGCCATGTAGAACCCGAACTCGATGGACCAGCGGCTCATCATGCGCACGCCCTGCCACATCGACGACCAGATCACCAGCTCGGCCTTTTCCGCGCAGAGCCCGGCCCCCACTTCCCAATAATTCAGGTCGAAGCAGATGGTCAGTCCGACGCGGCCGAAATCCGTCTCGAACACCGGCGTCTCGGTGCCGGGGATGATCCCCATGTCGAGTTCGCCGTGGGTGGGAACGTTCTTGTGATAGACGCCGACGATCTCGCCCTGGCGGTCGATCAGCACCGAACTGTTGCGCCGCTTCGAGCCGTCCATCGTCGCCTGCGGGATGACGACGTAGATCGAATGCCGCCGGGCGGCCTTGCGCATCGCGGAGATCGTAGGCCCGTCCAGGGGTTCGAATACCCAGCACTTGGCCGTGCCCAGGTAGGCGCAGATCTCGGGAAACGCCACCAGGTCCGAACACACGATCGCCGCCTGGGCGACGTGCTCGCTCATGCGATCGAGGGTCTTGTCCAGACGGTCGCTCAGCTCGCCATTGACGGGCTCGTAGGGCACCAGCGTGATCGTTGCTTCTCGACTCACCGAGCACCTCCGGGTAAGAAACAAATCCGAATATCTAAATCCAAAATCCGAAGCAAACAACAAGGAAAGCAAATCCGAATACTCAAATCCGAAATCCGAAACAAACAACAAACAAAAAAGCAAATTGTTCTATTTTGTTTTTGTCGTTTGGTCTTTATCTTCTTGTTTCGAATTTCGGATTTCGAATTTCGAATTTCGACTTTTGCTCTCACTACATCGTGAAGACAACGCCCAGAATGCGATCCGGCTCGCTGATGATCGCGGCGATGCCCTGCTCGACATCGGCCAACGGGATCGTGTGCGTCGTCAGGGCATCGACATTGAGACGTCGCTGCGAGATCAGCCGCATGCACAGATCGAGATTCGTCCGCGTGTTCCATCGCATGTAGACGCCCGGGTACGCGGCGCCGTATTCCCACAGCTCGTCATGATAGCCAGGACCGGTGCGACCGGCCTGGCGGACCTCGGCATTGGAACTGGCGCGGAACGGCCAATCGAACGACGGATTGCCTACCACAACGATCTTGCCCATGGTGTGGCCGTCGGGCGTGACCTTGAGCGTCTGCTGCAGGCTGCGCATGACGGCGTTGCCGTCGCCGCCGAAGGCCAGCACGGCGGCATCGAGCCCGCGACCGGCGGTGAAGGCCTTGGTAGCGGCCACTTCGTCATCTTTGCCCACCGTGGCAGCCGCGTCGAAACCGACCTGCAGCGCCACCTCTGTCCGAAAGGCGATGGTGTCCCAACCGATCACGTAGTTGCCGGCAAGATGGTGCAACTGCCCGGCGAGCTGGCCGAGCAACCCCAGCCCGGCCACGGCGACATACTCGCCGAACACCGGCTCGCCGCGGCGCAGGGCGTGCATCGCCGTTGCGGCCAGCATCGCGTAGCTGCCCTGTTCAAAGGTGACATTGTCGGGAAGGGCGACGCACAGGTTGTGCGGCACGACAGCGTGGGTGGCATGCGGCGCATATCCGCCGCCGACGCACGCTACGCGGTCGCCGACTTTGAACTCCTGGGCCCCGTCCGAAACCTCCGCCACAACGCCCGCGCTGGAGTAACCAAACGTCTTGGGCTGCGCCAGGGGCTTGGGGTCCGCCTTGGCGGCCGCCAGCGACCGCCAACCGTTCAACTCGGTGCCCGGGCTGACCAGTGACGCCTTCGTCTCTACCAGCACCGAGCCAGGTTTGATCGCAGGAATATCCTGCGTCACCGTGATGATCCGCCCGTCACCCGTGACGGCCGCCATCAGACGCTGCTTGGCCATGATTCACCTGTTGGTAGCACGGCCTTTTCCAGGCTGTGCCACAAATTACATGGGGTGCCGTGGCGGGAGGGCTTCAGCCCGACAGCCACGACTGCGCCCAAGCAATCGTGGCTCTCCGGGCCTTCGGCCCTGCGCGCCACGGCACCCACTGGTCACAGGCTGGAAAGCCTGTGCCACCGCTACTTGCCCAGACCGCTGCTCTTAAGGTACTCGTAGCTCTGCTTGACGGCTTCCATCATGTCGGTGGCGCACTCGTCGAGTTCGACGATGGCGTACTCGGCATGCTTGGCGGCCGCGAACACCGGGGCGAAGTTCATCGTTCCGGCGCCGACTGCCGTCATGGGTTTGCCGGTCACGCCCGGGCCGTCCTTGATGTGCAGCAGCTTGACGCGTTGACCGAGGTCGGTGATCACGGCTGCGGGTTCGCGTTTGCCGACCATCGCCCAGTACGTGTCGATCTCGGCGACGACCTGCGGCCAGAGGCTGTCGTAGAACGCCTTGTACGCCGGCAGTCCCTGCAGGTCGTCCATCTCCCACCAGTGGTTGTGGTAGCCCAGCGTCAGGCCGTGCGGGGCGATGTTCTGGTGCGCCTGGTTCCACAGGTCGGACATCGCGCGGATCTTCTCCAGCGACGCGAAGTCGCCCGGACCGGCGCCGGAAACCACGTAACGCACGCCCAGCAGCTTGGCAGTCTCGACGGTCTCCTGCCAGCCGTCGCCGACGGGCAGCCCGCAGTGCATCATCGGCGCCTGGAGCCCGAGGTCCTTGAACAGCTTTGCCGCCTCGGCCACCGTCGTGCCGGGAAAACCCGCCGGCTCGACGTACTTGTAACCCATCTTGGCGATGGCGCGGATTGTCCCGGCGTAGTCTTTCGACAACTGATCGCGAACACTATAAAGCTGAATGCCGATCGGAATGGCCATTTATGCGCTCCTTAAAGGTACAGGCTTACAGGCTGGGAAGCATAACAACATGCCGCCGTCGCCACAATGGCAGCCGAGGAAAAGTTGTGAGTGGTGAGTTGTGAGTTGCGAGTAAGACCTTCCTGCTGCGATCTCTCACCTCTCACCTCCTCCGTCAGGTTAAGGTTAGAGGTTAGAGGTGAGAGTCGAAAGGCCGCACCGGCCCTGCTACTCACAACTCACAACTTGATTTCACCGCCCCATCCCCTATCATTTCCTGCCGGTCTCAGTGCGAAGGAGAACCTCAATGCCCCAGGCAGATATCGGACTGATCGGGTTGGCCGTCATGGGCCAGAACCTCGTGCTCAACATGGACGAGAAAGGCTTCACCGTCGCCGTGTTCAACCGCACCGTCTCGAGGGTTGACGATTTCGTCTCCGGAGCGGCCCAGGGAACCAAGGTCATCGCTGCGCACTCGCTGGAAGAGCTGGTGTCCGCCCTCAAGCCGCCGCGCCGCGTGATGCTGATGGTCAAGGCCGGTCCGCCGGTGGATGAGTTCATCGAGCATCTCCTGCCCCATTTGAGCGAAGGCGACATCATCATCGACGGCGGCAACAGCAACTTCCAGGACACCGCCCGCCGCTGCAAGTATCTCGAGAGCAAGGGCCTGCTGTACATCGGCACCGGAGTCTCCGGCGGCGAGGAAGGCGCCCGCCACGGCCCGTCCATCATGCCCGGCGGCTCGCCGGCCGCCTGGCCGCACGTCAAAAACATTTTTCAGTCCATCGCCGCAAAGGTCGACGACGACCAGCCCTGCTGCGACTGGGTCGGACAGGGCGGCGCAGGGCACTTCGTCAAGATGGTCCACAACGGCATCGAGTACGGCGACATGCAACTCATCTGCGAGGCCTACGACCTGCTCAAACGCATGGGCATGGCCCCGGCCGAAATGTCCAAGGTCTTCGCCCAGTGGAACCAGGGCGACCTCGACAGCTACCTCATCGAGATCACGCGCGACATCCTGGCCAAGACCGACGCCGAGACCGGCCAGCCGATCGTCGACCTGATCCTCGACGCCGCCGGGCAAAAGGGCACCGGCAAGTGGACGGTCATCGGCGCCCTGGACACCGGCCAGCCGCTGACGCTGATCAGCGAGGCGGTCTTCGCCCGATGCCTCTCGGCGATGAAGGAGCACCGTGTCGAGGCCTCGAAGAAACTCCGCGGGCCCAAAGGCGCCTTCAGCGGCGACCGCGCGAAGTTCATCGACGACATCCGCCAAGCCCTCTACGCCAGCAAGATCTGCTCCTATGCCCAGGGCTATCAGCTCCTGCACGCGGCGGCGGCTGAGTACGGGTGGGACCTCAACTACGGCGGGATCGCCCTGATGTGGCGCGGCGGGTGCATCATCCGCAGCCAGTTTCTCGGGCGCATCAAGGAGGCGTACTCGAAGCGCAAGGCCCCGGACAATCTGCTGCTGGCGCCGTACTTCAAGAGCGCCGTCGGCAAGGCCCAGGGCGCCTGGCGGCGCGTGGTCGCCAAGGCTGTCAAGTTGGGCGTGCCGGTGCCGGCAATGGCCTCGGCGCTGACGTACTACGACGGCTTCCGCTGCGAGCGCCTGCCAGCCAACCTGCTCCAGGCCCAGCGCGATTACTTCGGCGCCCACACCTACGAACGCGTCGACAAGCCGCGCGGCCAGTTCTTCCACACCAACTGGACCGGCACCGGCGGCTCGACGACCGCCAGCACGTATAACGCATAAGAGCCAATCATGACTAACCTGTTCGACATTCGCGGCAAAGTCGTCGTCATCACCGGCGGGGCCGGCGTGCTGGGCAAGCACATGGCCGTCCGCCTGGCGGAACTTGGCGCCAAGGTCGCCGTCGGACACTACGACGCCCCCCGCGCCCAGGCCGTCTGCGACGAGATCCGCCTCGCCGGCGGCACGGCTGCGCCCGTCGTGCTCAACGTGCTCGACAAGGCCCAGGCCGAGCAGGCGCTGGCCGGCGTGGTCGAAACGCTCGGGCCCGTTGACGTGCTCATCAACGGCGCCGGCGGCAACAAAAAGGAAGCCACCTGCGTGCCGCCGCAGTCGGAGTTCTTCGACATCCCCACCGACGCCTTCCGCGCCGTCTTCGACCTCAACTGCATCGGCACGCTGATCCCCAGCCAGGTCTTCGGGCGACACATGGCCCAGCGCGGGCGCGGCGTCATCATCAACGTCTCGTCGATGAACGCCTTCCGCCCGCTGACGCGCATCGCCGCGTACTCGGCCGCCAAGGCCGCCATCAGCAACTTCACCCAATGGCTGGCGACATACATGTGCCAGAACCACACCGCGGACATTCGCGTCAACGCCATCGCCCCGGGATTCTTCCTGACCAGGCAGAACCGCTTTCTGCTGGTCGATGAGAAGACCGGTCAGCCGACCCCCCGCGGCCAGCAGATCCTCGCCCACACGCCGATGGCCCGCTATGGCGAGCCTGACGAACTGATGGGCACACTGGTATGGCTCATTTCCGACGCCTCGAAGTTCGTCACCGGAATCGTCGTCCCCGTCGACGGCGGTTTCAGCGCGTTCTCCGGTGTGTGAAATATCCGATATGCAATATGCAATATCGGATATGGAAAACCGCAGGACGTTCGATTACTCATGTTAGCGGCGGAGCTTGCTCCGCGCGGTTTTTCCGCACCGACCGCAAACGAATGGAAGATATTGGATGTCGGATATTGCAGATAGGATATTGAGAATGAGCAAACTCCTCCCCCTGACTTTTCAACCCCTGCCCCTCGGCGCGATCCGACCGGCAGGATGGCTCGAAAGACAACTTCGCATCCAGGCCAACGGCCTCACCGGCACGCTGCATGAGTTCTGGCCGGACATCCGCGACAGCGGGTGGATCGGCGGCGACGCCGAAGGCTGGGAGCGCTGCCCGTACTGGCTCGACGGCCTGGTGCCGCTGGCGTTCCAGCTCGGCGACGAACGGCTGCTCGGCGTCGCACGGCGATACGTCGGGCACATCCTGGATCACCAGCAGGAAAGCGGATTCCTGGGCCCGCACAAGCACCGCCCGCACGAAGACCAGGACGTCTGGCCGCTGTTCATCGTCTTCAAGGTCCTCACGCAATGGCACGAGGCCACCGGCGAGCCGCGGGCCCTGACGGCCCTGCAGCGCGGGCTCAAGGCCATGATCGACGTCCTTCCCAAGCGCCCCCTGCGCGACTGGGGCAAGAGCCGCTGGGGCGACCTCGTCGTCAGCGCCCAGTGGCTCTTCGACCGAACGGGCGAGGCGTGGCTGCTGGAACTGTCCGCCCTGGCGGCCGCCCAGGGATACGACTGGCGGTCGCACTTCTCGGCGTTCCAGTTCTTCGACCGCCAGACGTGCGCCTTCAGCCAGTTCACGCACGTGGTGAACAACGCGATGGCCGTCAAGACGCCGGCCGTCTGGTACCGCCAGAGCCACGACGACGGCGACCGCCGCTCCGTCGCGCATCTGCTCGAGACGCTCGACCGCTATCACGGCCAGGCCACCGGCCTGTTCACCGGCGACGAGCACTATGCCGGCCTCAATCCCTCCCAGGGCACCGAGACCTGCGCGGTCGTCGAGTACATGTACTCGCTGGAGGTGCTGATGTCGGTGCTGGGCGAGCCGGCGCTGGCCGACCGCCTCGAGCGCATCGCCTTCAACGCGCTGCCCGCGCCGTTCACCGACGACATGGTGGCCCGCCAGTACGACCAGCAGGCCAACCAGGTGCTCATCCGCAGCCACGAGGATCGGCCCTTCGCCACCAACGGCGCCAGCGCCCACTGCTTCGGGCTGGAGACGAATTTCGGTTGCTGCACCGCCGACATGCACCAGGGCTGGCCCAAGTTCGTCAGCCACTTGTGGATGAAGACGCCCGATGGCGGCCTGGCGGCCGTGTCGTACGCCCCCTGCACCGTGCAGACGCAACTGGGCGATGCGGCCGTGAAACTCCAAGTGCAGACCGATTATCCCTTCGGCAGCGAGATCGCCCTGCACGTCGAGACGGATCGACCGGCGAAGTTCCCCCTGCTGCTGCGCGTGCCGATGTGGACGCGCGGCGCCACAATCGACGGCCAGAGCGTCCAGGGCGGAACCTATCACCGCATCGATCGCACGTGGAGCGGCCGCACGAAGATCGAGATGAAGTTCCCCGCCCAGCCGCGCCTCGAACGGCGGTTCAACAACGCCGCGGCGATCCACTACGGCCCGCTCGTGCTGACCCTGCCGGTGGGCACGTATTGGAAAGCCGGCGGCGGCATCGAAGGCCATCCCGACTACCAGCTCTTCCCGACCACGCCGTGGAACTACGCGCTGGACGTCTCCGGCGCGACGATCGAGTCCGACGTGCAGGTCACGCCGGGCAAACCCGGCGAGGTGCCTTTCGGCATCGATCATCCGCCGCTGACGGCGAAAGTTCGCGGCCGCCGCGTGCCCGAATGGGTGCTGCTGCACAACGCCGCCGACGTGCCGCCGCCCAGCCCCGCCGCCTCCGATCAGCCGCTCGAAGAACTGACGCTGGTCCCCTACGGTTGCCCGAAACTCCGCGTGACCGAAATGCCCACGCTGCGGTAACGTTTTGTTGGCGCGGTGATTTCTTCCTATCGCGTTGTTGTTTTGTTAGCGGCGGGGCTTGTCCCGCGCGTTTTCGATGCTGAACAACCGCGCGGGGCAAGCCCCGCTGCTAACGCCCAACACGATCACGTCCACGAAAATATTTATGTTGTAGTCTGAATGTCCGTGAGTATATACTCACATAGTAACAATGATGACTCGCAATGAACAACGACTGTTGCAGATGAAGGCCGACATCTTCCAGGCGATCGGGCACCCGATCCGCCTGGCGATCGTCGAACTGCTCAAGGACGGCGAGATGTGCGTCTGCGATATCGCCACGCGCGTCGGGGCCGAGCGGTCCAACGTCTCGCGGCATTTGGCGGTCCTGCTCAGCGCCGGCGTGCTGAGCGTCCGCAAGGACGGCCTCAAGATGATCTATGAACTCACCACGCCCTGCGTGCTGAACTTCCTGTCGTGCGTGACGGACCTGGTCCGCCAGAAAGTTCACAATGACGCCAAGGCGTTGGCAGACTCATGAGTTTTTTTTGATGATATTCGTGACTATCTGTTCACATAGCCACACGAAGGATATTTATGGCTGACTGGCGGTCACAATGGAAGAAGTTGCTGGTCCTGGCGGGCGTCTTTGCGCTGTTCTTCTGGCTGCCGGTTGACTGGCCGCGTTTCACGGGCGGTTTGACCGAAGCTCTCCACCTGGCCCGCTGGTACGCCCGCGAGCACGTCCTGCTGTGCCTGGTGCCGGCCTTCTTCATCGCCGGGGCCATCGGCGTCTTCATCAGCCAGGCGTCGGTCATGAAGTACCTCGGGGCGCGGGCCAACAAAGTGCTCGCCTACGGCGTGGCGGCCGTTTCGGGCTCGATCCTGGCCGTCTGCTCCTGCACCGTGCTGCCACTGTTCGCGGGCATCTGGCGGATGGGCGCCGGCCTGGGCCCCGCCAGCGCGTTCCTGTATTCCGGTCCGGCTATCAATGTCCTGGCGATCATCCTGACCGCCCGCATTCTGGGCCTCGAGATCGGCATCGCCCGGGCTGTCGGCGCAATCGGCTTCAGCATCGTCATCGGCCTGGCCATGCACTTCATCTATCGCCGCGAGGAGATCGCCAAGGCCAACGGGCAGTTGGCCATGCCCGAGCCTGAGGTTTCGCGCCCGTTGTGGAAGAACGCCGTCTTCTTTGCCGCCATGATCGGCGTCCTGGTCTTCGCCAACTGGGGGGCGCCCAACGATTTCGAGTTCGCCACCAAAGACGGCCGCCACTTCCAGGCCGCCATCCTCCGCGGTGGTGAGTTCGACAGCCCGACCCTGACGCTCAAACACACTGCCGGCGAACAATCCGGCATCGAGTTTCAGTTCGACAAGTCTCAGATCGACGTGATGGCCCCGGTTGCCGGAGTCTGGACGAACATCTGGCAGCACAAGTGGATCGTCGCAGCCGCCTTCGCCGCGGGACTGGGCCTGATCCTGGTGCTCTGGCTGGGCATTGCGTGGTGGAAGATTCTGCTGGCGGCTGTTGCCCCCGCTGTGCTGGCACTGCTGCTGCCGATGGGCGGGCTGTGGGTGCTGGTTCCCTTTACGGCGGCGGTGGCGGGCCTGGCGGTGGTCCTGGCCACGAGCAAAGGCGAAGGCGAGCAGTGGCTCGATTCGACCTGGACGTTCGCATTGCAGATTCTGCCGCTGCTGCTGATCGGCGTGCTGGTGGCGGGCTTCCTGCTGGGCCGGCCCGACCACGAAGGGTTCATCCCCAGCAAGTACGTCGAGATGCTCGTCGGCGACAGGCCCGACGCGTTCCTGACGATCAGCGGCTGGGGCGGCGGCGCGTTCGAGTCGCTGGTCCGCGCGATATGGCCGCTGTGGACGAACTTCTTCGCCAGCATCTTCGGGGCGTTCATGTACTTCGCCACGCTGACGGAGGTGCCGATCCTCCAGGGGCTCATCGGCGCGGGAATGGGCAAAGGTCCGGCCCTGGCGCTGCTGCTGGCCGGACCGGCCTTGTCGCTGCCGAGCATGCTGGTCATCGCCGGCATCCTGGGCGTGCGAAAGACCATCGTGTTTGTGACGCTGGTGGTCGTGATGGCCACGATCTCCGGCCTGATTTATGGCACGCTATTTTGAGGAGACATCCATGGCCGACTGCAACTGCTCGAAAGACAAGAAGACCGTCCTGCTGTACGCCTGCTCCGGCGGGGCCAACGTTGCCGAGGCGGCGGATCTGGCGGTGCGCGAGATGATGTTCGCCGGCGACGGCACGATGTTCTGCCTGGCCGGGATCGGCGCGGGCATCGACGGCATGCGCCAGACCGCCCGCGACGCGGATGTCAATCTCGTCGTCGACGGCTGCCCCGTCGACTGCGCCAAGAAGGTCTTCGACAAGGCCGGCATCGAAAACTACGCGTATATAAGGGTAACCGACCTGGGCATCGAGAAGACCAAGGGCGTCCGCTGCACGAGCGAACAGGTGAGCAAGATCGTCGCCAAGGCCCGCGAACTGCTGGCCGACAAGCTCAAGGGAGGATGCTGCTCATGAAGCTGCAGATACTCGGAACCGGATGCCCCAAATGTCGTAAACTGGCCGAGAACGCCGAAGCGGCGGCCAAGGCTCTCGGCGTCGACTACACCGTCGAGAAGGTCACCGACCTCAACGCGATTATGGCCATGGGCGTGATCATGACCCCTGCACTGGTGGTGGACGGGCAAGTGAAGGCCGTCGGAAAAGTGCCCGACGTCGAGGCTATCAAGGGCCTGCTGAAATGATCGAACTACTGGCCCAATGTCCGTGCAGTGGCGGCGGCTCGGGCGGTCGCATCAGTGACTGGGCCGTGCTGTCGCTTGCGGCGCTGGTCATTGGACTCTGGCAAGCGGTCAAGTGGACAAAGAAAACCTGGAATACGGAAGGAACAACAACCATGCGTAAATTCGGCAAGATCGGGATCCTCTTGGCGTTCGTCGGAGCACTGGCGGCAGTGGCCGGGTCGCAGTTCATACGCAGTTCGGTCGCGGCAGACCAGGCGGCGACCGCCCCGGCCGACTCGGGCGGCGCCCTTCCCAAGCTGCTGGACCTGGGTTCCAAAAGCTGCATCCCCTGCAAGATGATGGCCCCGATTCTCGACGAGTTGAAGAAGGACTACGCGGCGAAGTTCGCCGTGGAGTTCGTCGATGTCGGCATGAAAGAAAATCTCCCTATCGCCCGCAAGCACGGCATCCGCCTCATCCCGACGCAGATATTCCTCGACAAGGACGGGAAAGAGCTTTGGCGACATGAAGGCTTCCTGGGCAAGGACGACATCCTGGCCAAGTGGAAAGAACTCGGTTACGAGTCTGCCGGTCAGGCGACGTCGAAGATCGAACGCTGGGAGCCGGCCGCGAAGGACTCTCGCACCAAGAGCCAGATCTGCTACATGTGCGACGGCGACGTCAATGACAAGACGGCTGTGGCGGTCAAGACCGACAAGGGCGACGTGCGCC
Source organism: Planctomycetaceae bacterium (assembly GCA_039680605.1). NCBI lineage: Bacteria > Pseudomonadati > Planctomycetota > Planctomycetia > Planctomycetales > Planctomycetaceae > Planctomycetaceae bacterium. Next base: position 25,350 of record JBDKTA010000034.1, read on the forward strand.
TGTGCGGGCTGCACTGCTATTTCATCATGTATTCGTGCCTGACCGAAGATAAGGCGGGCTTCGAGAAGAAAGTCGCCGTCACCGACTTGGCCACCGGAAAGATGATTCCCGCGGCAGAGGCCTCGTATCTCAGCGGGGTCGATGAAAAGACCGGCAGGCCGTGGGTGAAGGCCTTCGCCGCCCGCGACGCGGCCGTCAAGGACATGCAGACCGGCGGCGGGGGCATCGTCTCATGGGCGGCGCTGCAGGAAAATGAACTCGCCCACCGCTGCGGGTTCTGCGACCGCTCTTGCTATCCGCAGGATGCCTCCAAGGTTCTCATCGAAGGCGTGCATAGCTATGGATGCTGCGCGCATTGCGCGATGGGCGTGGCCGCCCGCACCGGCAAGAACATCGAGGTACACCAACCGGACGGCCTGACGGGCGAGAAGATCGTCGTCAAGACGCTCGACGGCAAGGTGGCATCGGTCGAGCCGTCCACGGCTGTGGCGTGGTTCGGCAAGAAGAAAGCCGCCGACGGCAAGTGGGTTTCGGCAGGCTGCTTCCATCAAGGCTTCTTCACCGCGCCGGAAAACCTGAAGAAATGGCTGGAGCGGCACCCCTACGAAACCGGCGAGATGATCACGATCCAGCAGTCGCTGGCGGACAAGATGAAGCTCTCGCCTCAGCAGATCCAGAAGGCCTGCAAGATCGGCCAGTGCGCGCCCAAGTGAGCCTCTGGGAGAACCTGACATGAAGCAATCAACACTCATAGTTGGCCTGGGCATCCTCGGCCTGATCCTCAACGGATGCGCTCAGAGCGATATCCTGTCTTCCGCCCCGGCTGCCGGGGCCGCTTCGCCGGCCGATCGGGTTGATGTTTACTACATGCACCGGACCCTCCGCTGCATCAGTTGCCTCACGATCGAGCGCAATACGCGACAAGCGCTGCAGGACACCTTTGCCGCGGAAATGCGCGACGGGCGCGTCACGTTTCACGTGGCCGACTATTGGATCAACACGGAGTTGGCCCAGCGATACAACGTCGACACGGTCTCGGTCATCGTGGTGACCGTGGTCAAAGGGAAGGAAGTCTCGCACGAGAACCTCGACAGGGTCTGGTCGCTCAAAGGCGACTCCCAGGAATTTCGAACCTACATCGTCGATGCGGTTCGAGCAGCACAGGCCAAGACCGCGACCGCGGCGTCGCGATCGTGATCGGACCGCAGTGAGGTCCAGAGAGGTTTGCCATGAAGACCAGGAACATCATCCGGAACTTGTTGATGGCATTCCTGCTAGTCAGCATCGGCGTCGCGATCGGCAAGGAGATGGCCGGTCGCGGCGGGCCGGCGGCAACCCCGCCAACGACGAACGGCCGGGAAAAAGTCATGGTGTATTACATGCACGGAATTCCCTGCGTGACATGCACGTTCATTGAAACGACCGCCCAGAAGCTTGTCCGCGAAGAGTTTGCCGGGCAAGTCGCCGCCGGCAAGATGGAGTTCGCCTCAATCAGCTATCTCGATCCGGCCAGCGCCGCCCTGGCGGACAAGTACAACGTCGGCGAGAACATGGTCATCGCCGTGCGCCTCGAGGGCGACAAGGAAACTTCCCGCGCGCGGATGGATAAGGTGATGCAACTGGCCGGCGATGAAGCACGGTTGAAAGACTATCTGCGCCAGGGCATCCGCTCGGTGCTGGAAGGAACCGCCAAATGAGCTTATTTGCCGTCATGAGCGGCGTGTTCTGGCTGGGCCTGCTCACTGCCGTCAGCCCATGCCCGCTGGCGACGAACATCGCGGCGATCTCGTTTCTGGGCCGCCACGTCGGCAGCACACGCCGCGTGCTGGGATCGGCGCTGCTGTACACGCTGGGGAGAACGCTGGTTTACGTAGTGCTGGGCGCGGGGCTGCTTTGGGGCTTCCATGCCCTGGCCGGCGGGCAGGGCGACATCAAGCAGTTCGCCAGCCCGACCTCGCGGTATCTCCAGCACTATGGCAATCTGGCGATGGGCCCGGCGCTATTGCTGGTGGGCATGATCCTGATGGGCCTGATCGAATTGAATCTCTCGACGAGCGTCAGCGGCGCCGCGCTTCAGCAGCGGTTAGCCAAGGGCGGCGTGATCTGGGCCCTGCCGCTGGGCATGCTGTTCGCGCTGGCGTTCTGCCCGCCGTCAATCGCCCTGTTCCTCAGCGCACTGGTCCTGTCGCTGGAGCACCATTCGCCGCTGCTGCCGCCGCTGGTATATGGCATCGGAACGGCCGCGCCGGTAGTCGCTTTCGCCTTCCTCATCGCCTTCGCCGGCGGATACGTCGGCAAAGCGTTCAACCGCCTGACGCAGATCGAGAAGTGGATCCGCACGGCCACCGGCATTGTCTTCATCGCGGCCGGAGTTTATTATTGCCTGACGCATATCTACGGCGTCAGGTTTGTCGGATAGGACAGAAAGGTGCAGCTCATGGCCCGTGGCGGATATGTAAGGCGAGTCTTGCGGATGGGGTGGAAAGTCGCCCTGGTGGTGCTCATTGCAGGCGCAGTGGTGTACCAGCTTCGGTTCCGTCCCGTGCCGGTGCAGGCGTTCACTGTTAAATCCGACACCGTGCAGTCGGAGGTCATGGGCACCGGTACGCTCGACGCCCGCACGAAGATCACCATCAGTTCCAAGATCACCGGGCGCATCGCCGGCCTGTCAGCCGATCAGAACGACGCCGTCGTCAAAAATCAGCTACTGGTCGCGCTGGACGACAGCGACCTTCGCCAGCAGGTGGAAATAGCCTCGGCCGCGCTGGAAGCCACCAAGGCGTCCCTGGCGCGGGTTCAGAGCGACATCACCCGCGCCCAGGCCGTCCTGGCCCAGGCGAAACTCGAGCACCAGCGCGCCTCGCAGATGTTTGCGAAACAGGCCGCCACACGCCAGGAAGTCGACAAAGCCAAGGAGGCCTTGGATGTCGCGCAGGCCGCCCTGGCCAGCAGCGCCGCCGCCAAAACCGAGGTGGAACATCAGGTCATCACCGCCGAGCAGACGCTCAACTATCAGCGGGCGCGCCTGGCCGAAGCGCAGATTCTCTGTCCGCTCGATAACGGACTGGTGACGTTCCGCTATCGCGAAGTCGGCGACATCGTCGTGCCCGGCACGGCCATCATGGACGTGGTGGGCCTGAAGGAACTGTGGGTCTCGGCGTGGGTGGACGAATCGGCCTCGGGCGCCCTGGCGGCAGGTCAGCCGGCGCGCGTCGTTTTTCGCTCGCAGCCCGACAAGAGCTACGCCGGCGAGGTCGCCCGCCTGGCCCGCCAGACCGATCGCGAGACGCGCGAGTTTTTGGTGGATGTGCGCGTCAAGGAACTGCCCCCCAACTGGTCCGTGGGCCAGCGGGCGGAGGTCTATATCGCCACCGGCTCCAAGGAAGGCGCGGCCTGTATCCCCCAGCGGTTGCTCCTGTGGCGCGAGGGCAAGGCGGGCGTTCTTGTGGATAACGGCGGCAAGGTTCGCTACCAGAACGTGGAGCTGGGCCTGCGGGGGCGCGAGGCGGTGGAGATCGTTCGCGGCCTGACGCTCGGGCAGGTCGTCGTGACAGCCCAAGACGGGGACAACAGCAGGCTCACAAACGGGCGGGCGATCCGGCGATGAATCTGGCGCTCAAGGACATCCGGCATAACTTCGGGCGTTTCGCCCTGACGGCCATCGGCATCGGCCTGCTGCTCATGCTGGTCATGGGCATGGGCGGGATCTATCGCGGGCTGGTCGACGACGCGACGCTGCTGGTCAACCGCGTCGCCGCGGACTTGTGGGTGGTGCAGAAGAACACGCGCGGACCTTTCGCGGAGGTTTCGCGCATTCCCGCCAACACAGAGGACCGGGTGCGCGCCGTGCCGGGGGTTCTTTCGTCCGATGATTTCGTCTCGCACACGATCCAGCGGGAGTATGACGGACGGCCGTTGCGAATGACGGTTCAGGGATTGTCCTGGCCGCAGGACAGGGGCGCGTGGCTTCCGCTGATCGCGGGGCGCAGGCTCGAACAGTCTCATTTTGAAATGATTGCCGACAAGTCGCTGGGCCTGCCCCTTGGGCATCGCATGACGCTGGGCAAAGACGCGTACACGATCGTCGGCCTTACGCGCAACATGGCCTCCACCAGCGGCGATTCGATGGTGTTCGTCACGTTGGCTGATTCACAGGCCATCCAATACGATCAGTCCGGCGAGACCGTGCGGCTCGAACGCCAGGCCCGCCGGTCCCGCGTGTCAGACGTCGACCCGGGCCGCACTCAGCCCGAACTGCTCAATCGCGCCGGCGGCCTGTCGTCAGGCATTGCCGTGCTGGGTCCGCCCCCCGTCAGCGCCGTGGTGGTCAAAGTCGCCCCCGGCGCTGACGCGGCGCAGGTGGCGGCCACCATCGCCTCCTGGCCGGATGTCTCCGTCCACAGCGCCGATGCGCAGCGCCAATTGCTGGTAGGCGGAATGGTGGACAAGTCGCGGCGGCAACTGGGCCTGTTCCGGGCGCTGCTCATCATTGTTTCGGCCATCATCATGGCCCTGATCCTGTACACGCTGACACTGGACAAGATCCACGACATCGCCGTGCTCAAGCTCATGGGCGCGCGGAACTTCGTGATCGTCAACCTGATCCTTCAGCAGGCACTGCTGCTGGGCATCATTGGATATGCCATCGCATACGTTGCCGGCCAGTGGGTTTTTCCGGTCTTCCCGCGGCGAGTCCTGATCGTCAACGAGGACCTGTGGATGCTCGGGGCCATCGTGCTGGGGATTTCCGTCGTCGCCAGTCTCCTGGGCATCTGGCGTGCGATGAAGGTCCAACCCAACGAGGTGATCGCATGACCTCCAGCGCGATCGACACCATGGCCGTCGAAGCCTCCGGTCTGACCAAGGTCTATGGCAGCGGCAACACCGAGGTGAACGCCCTGCGGGGCGTCGACCTGTCTCTGTCCCGCGGCGAGATCATGGCCCTGCTGGGGCCCAGCGGCGCGGGCAAGAGCACGCTGCTGGCGATTATCGGCCTCGTCACCCGCCCCACTGCCGGCGCCATCACGCTGGCGGGCCAGACCGTCGTTGAGGACGGGAGCTTTGCCGTCGACATCCGCACGTTTCGAAGGCGCCATATGGGGTTCGTCTTCCAGAAGGCCAACCTGATTCCCTTCCTGACGGCCGTCGAGAACGTCCGCGTGGCGATGGAGATCAACGACCACTCCCCCCGCCACTCGCGGCGACGGGCGATGGAGCTGCTGGACTACCTCGGCGTCGCCGACCGGGCTGATTACTATCCTAACATGCTTTCCGGCGGCCAGCAGCAACGCGTGGCGGTCGCGCGGGCCTTGGCCAATGAACCGGACCTGATCCTGGCCGACGAACCGACAGCCGCCCTGGACAGCGTTCGCGGCAGGCAGGTCATGGAGCTCTTCCGCAAGGTGGCCCACGAGCGCCGGGCCGGCGTGATTGTCGTGACGCACGACCACCGGGCACTGGACGTCTTCGACCGCTCACTCGAGATGGAAGACGGGCTGATCACCACCGCGAATCAACAATCGGGGCTGAACAACGCATCCACAGACCACGCCCCGGCGCCGACGATCAGCAAGAACAGCAGGCTCATCAACATGGAGTAATCCGTTCTTGCCGCGTCTTCCATCGCCCAGAACCCCCGCGACAGGAGGATGGGAATCTTGGTGGTGGCGATGGCCACGGTAATGTTGATCAACAACAGCAACGCGCAGGGACGGACCAGCAGCCCGATCAGCAACAGCAAGCCGCAGACAACTTCGACTACGCCCACGAAAGGCCCCATGACCTGCGGAAAGGGAATCCCGATGTGCGCGAACCGGCCCGCACCCCACTGGTCAACAAAGAGGAACTTCTTCAGCCCCTCGGCGAAGAACACGCCTCCGGCCAGCAGGCGAATCACCAGAACCGCCGCCTGGGCGCGCGTCTGAAGCAGTTTGCGGATGCATGCCATATCGAATCTCGCTGGCCAATGATAGGCGGTCCGTTGGGGGATATTCTCGCGCCCGCGCGGCTGCACCACCATTTCTCAGCCGCCCTTCCCGCGCCACGGGGTAATGCCTCAGTTACAGGGGGAAAGTCGCGGCGGAGGCACTAAATGAAAAAGTAATTCGTTTCTTTGAATTACTTTTTCATTTCAGGCGATGAACGAGGCCCACGCCAAGTATTCATCAACGCCGGCAAAACGGCATTGATGAATACTTGGTGCCTCCGCCGCGACTTTCCCCCCCCGTAACAGAGGGGATACGCCACGGGCCGCTTTTCGGTTGAACTCGCCACTGCGGGAGCATATAATTCGTTAGTTCCCAAAGTATAGGAGTATGACCATGAATGATGTCACGGCCATCGCCAAGGCAATGGCGGATGTAAACCGAACGCGGGTGCTCATGTTCCTGCGGGGTGGTGAACTCTGCGTCTGCCAGATCATGGAAATGCTGCAACTGGCGCCCTCAACGGTTTCGAGTCACTTGAACGTCCTGCACCGGGCGGGCCTGGTGCAATCGCGAAAGGAAGGGCGATGGATCTACTACCGTCTGCCCGGCCGCGAGGCCCCTGCTTGCGTCAAGGCCGCCATTCGCTGGCTCCAGGAATCTCTAGCGGACGACCTTGAAGTCGCCCAGGACGCCAGGCAGGTCAAGTCCGTCTGCAAGATGAGTCTGGATGACCTATGTTGCCGGTACAAGAGCAAGGAATAGTCATGGCCGGCAAACTCAAAGTCCTGTTCCTCTGCACCGGCAATTCCTGCCGCAGCCAGATGGCCGAGGGCTGGGCCAGGCATCTGCGCGGCGATGCCATTGAGGCCCACTCGGCCGGAATCGTAGCGCATGGACTCAACCCACAGGCCGCTGCAGTAATGGCCGAGGCGGGCGTCGACATCTCCGACCATCGCTCCAAGACGCTGGCGGAGGTAATGGACGTGCCGTTTGACTACGTCGTAACCGTCTGCGCCAACGCCAACGAAACCTGCCCGGTCTTCCCCGGCCGGGCCAAGGTGGTGCATGTAGGGTTCGACGACCCTCCGAAGCTGGCTAAAAACGCCAAGACCGAGGAGGAGGCTCTGGCCCACTATCGCCGCGTGCGCGACGAGATCCGCGCGTACGTCGAAACATTGCCGCAGTCGCTTTCACGAGGACCGGACAGACCATGAACGCCAAAGGCCTGAGCATTTTCGAGCGATATCTCACGCTGTGCATTCTGCTTTGCATCGCCGGCGGGATCGTCCTGGGCAGCGCGGCCCCGGGCTTGGCCAAGTCGCTTGACGCGATGGCTGTCTATGTCGACGGCGCCCCGGTCGTCAGCATCCCCATCGCCATCGCCCTGTTCTTCATGATGTATCCGATCATGGTGAAGATCGACTTCGCGCAGGTCATCAAGGCCGGCAAGAGCATCAAGCCCGTCGGCCTGACGCTGCTGATCAACTGGGCGATCAAGCCCTTCACCATGTACACCATCGCCGTGTTCTTCCTGGGGACGCTGTTCTACGGTTTCATCGGGCCCGATGCCGTTGACCTCGTCAAGATGCCCCTGGGAATGGACCTGCCCGTAGGCGCGACGCACGGGGCCGGAACGGTCGTTCTGCACGAGGGCGTCAAGATGCTCCAGGTGCCCCTGTGGCGAAGCTATCTCGCCGGATGCATCCTGCTGGGAATCGCCCCCTGCACCGCCATGGTCCTGGTCTGGGGATATCTGGCCAAGGGCAACGACGGCCACACGCTGGTGATGGTGGCGATCAACTCTCTGACGATGCTCTTGCTGTATGGTCCGCTGGGCGGGTTCCTGCTGGGGGTGGGGTCGCTGCCGGTGCCCTGGCAGGCCCTGCTGCTGTCGATCGCGATCTACGTCGCCCTGCCGCTGGCGGCCGGCTACGCCTCGCGCCGGTGGATCATCCAGGCCAAGGGGCGCCAGTGGTTCGAGCAGAAGTTCCTGCACGTTCTGACGCCCATCACGATCATCGCGCTGCTGGCGACGCTGGTGCTGTTGTTCTCATTCAAGGGCCGCACGATCCTGAATGACCCGCTGACGATCGTCTGGATCGCGGTGCCCCTGTTTCTCCAGACGGTGCTGATCTTCGCTTTGGGGTATGGCCTGGCCAGGCTGCTCAAGTTCAATTACGCAGACGCGGCCCCCTCGGCGATGATCGGGGCGTCCAATCACTTCGAGGTCGCCATCGCCACCGCGACGATCCTGTTTGGCCTGTCAAGCGGGGCGGCCCTGGCGACGGTGGTCGGCGTGCTGATCGAAGTGCCCGTCATGCTCATGCTCGTCAAGATATGTCTGCGAACGCAGAACTGGTTTCATAACACAACACCCACAGCCGCCCGTGCGGCTGCTTAAGGAACCCGTGCCATGACAACACCCGAAGACACTCATGAACTGGTGAAGAAGGCTTACGGCCAGGTCGCTGCGGGTCAGCAGTCATGCTGCTGCGACTCTGCGGCCGCCGATTCCGCATCCTGCTGCAGTAAGGGCGCCTACGTCGTTCCGGACCATCCGGTTCCCGAGTCGGAGTTGGGGCTTTCGTGCGGCAATCCGCTGGCGTTTGGCCACATCGGGCCCGGCGACGTGGTGCTGGACCTCGGCAGCGGAGCGGGCAAGGATGTCTTCCTGGCCGCGCAGAAAGTCGGCGACGCCGGCCGTGCGATCGGCGTGGACATGACGCCCGAGATGCTGCAGCTTGCCCGCAAAAACGCGGTGAAGTTTTTCACGACAACGGGCCTGGCCAATGTCGAATTCCGCCAGGGGCAGATCGAGGAGCTTCCGGTCGAAGATGCCTCCGTCGACGTGGTGATCTCCAACTGCGTGATCAATCTTTCGCCCGACAAACCGCAGGTGTTCCGCGAGGTCCATCGCGTGCTCAAACCCGGCGGGCGAATGATCGTCAGCGACATCGTGCTCAACAAGCCCCTGCCCCAGGCAGCCTTGGACGACGCCGGACTCTATGCCGCCTGCATCGCCGGCGCGCTGCTGCGGAAGGATTACTTGCAGGCGATCCGTGACGCGGGGTTTGACCGGGTAGAAATCCTCAGCGACCACACTTATCAGGCGTCCGGCGCCTGCGACGATCCGATAGCCGCCCCCAACGCCGATGCCCTGGCAGGCGCGGCCGCGTCGATCACAGTGCTGGCGACCAAATAGCGAGAGTCTTCATTCCGGGTCGCCGATGAAGACCTCGGCCGGCCGCTGGTCCTGCGCGGCGCCGCGTGGGCGGCGCACGAAACGCACAACGGCCGCGGCTGTTCCCAGGGCAAAAAGGGCCGCCCCCACCGCGAAGGCGATGTCCGGCGACTCCATTTTCTCCAGCAGCGACCAGATCAGCAGCGGACCGGTCGCCGAGCCGAAGTCGGCCGCCGTGGCGTAAGCGGCAAAGGCCCGCGAGCCGAATCGCCCCGCCTCGGCCGACAGAACCACATGCAGCGCCGTCGTGCATACGAAGAACAGCACCACCAGCGCCAGCAGTGCGGCGATGGACGGTCCGGTTGCCGCCGCCATCAGCACAAGCATTCCGGCGAGAAAGAAGACCACCGTGCCCAGGCGGTGTCCCATGCGGTCCTGCATGGCCCCCAGCGTGGGGGCGCCGAGAATATTGATGACATACTGCACCGCCAGCATCGCGCCGGTCACGGTAGCCACGCCGATCGCCCATGGCCCCAAGTCAAGATGCTCGCCCACGGCCTTCTTGAGCACGTGGCCCAGCGACGAGGTGATGACGCCCGAGGCCACGCAGCCGACCACGAACCCGCAGATCAGCAGCCAGAGGCTGTTGTCGGCGCGGGCGGTGTTGGCGGAGGCGTGGAACGCCGAATGCCCGTCCAGCCCCCGCCGCGCCACGACGGCCGGAACCGCCGCCGCCAGCGATAGCACTCCCAGAAGCACCATCGCCGGCGAGAAGCCCATCGCGTCGAACAGCAGCGCCCCGCCAAGCAGGCCAGCCGTCGAACCCAGGCGGCTGACGCCGTCATAGAAGCCCATGATCTTTCCCGATCGCCCCGGGGGCGAGGCATCCATCGTCGTCATGATGCCCACCTGGCGAATGCACGACCAGCACAGCCCCCACAGAATCCTCGCCGCCAGCAGCGCCGCGAAGACCGGCCAGGCTCCGTAGCTGATCGTCAGCAGCGCCCCCAGCACCAGCGCGCCGGTCAGCACCCACGTGGGGCTGAAACGTCGCGTCAGACGCTCGGCCAGATGGTTCGTCAGCAGGCGGATCCACCGATTGGCCGACAACAGGATGCCCACCTGAAACTTGCGCAACCCCAGGGAATCGAAGTACGTCGGCAGCACCGAGTACAGCGCCTGGTCGCCCAGCAGCGAGATCGCCGTGGCGACGGCCACCAGGATCACAGACCGATGCGGCCGAGGTTTTGCGTTGTCACTCATATTCAGGCGAGGTTATCAGGCGAGGGTGCCGTGGCGCGCAGTGCCACAGGCCCGGAGAGCCACGATCCCTGAACTTGCGGCCTTGCTGTCACATCGTGGCTGTCGGGCTAAAGCCCTCCCGCCACGGCACCCGATGCGCTACTTCGGAATCCCGAAGAGCTTTTCCTTCAGGTCGAGGTAGTACAGATAATCGTCGGGCTTGACGTTGGGCGGGCAGCGGTGGTCGCAGAACGGGATGTACCCGCCGCGGGCCACGTACGGGATAAGCGACTCAAGGTACTTCTTGATCGCGGCCTTGCCGTGGCCGAGCTGGATCTTGTCCACCCCGCCCATCAGGCGCAGGTCCTTGCCGTATTCGTCGAGCAGCTCGCCGGGGTGGCAGCAGCTCTGCACTTCGTACGGGAACATGCAGTTGATGCCGCCCTCCATGAACAGCTTGAGGATCGGCCGCACGTCGCCGTCACAGTCGGTGTACCACAGGTCGATCCCGTGTTTTTTCAGCTTGGCGTCGATGCGCTTGTAGCGCGGCATGACGACGTTGCGGAAGAAGTCCACCGAGACGATCGGCCCGTGATTGAAGCAGATGTCTTCCCAGCCGCTGGCGTAGTCGAAGTCGATGTGCCCGAGCACCTGGTCGAGCATGTTCTCGACAAGCTGGCATCTCACTTCGACCATGTCCTCGACCATCTCCGGATAGTCATAGCACGCGTACGCCAGGCCTTCGAAGGTCAGCATGTCGCGCACGCGGCCGATCATCGACCCGCACGAAATCCCCAGCGGGTACGTGCGGTCTTTGGGGAAGGATTTCTTGAGAGCTTCGACGTCCATCTTGCGGACCGGGTCGTCCAGGCGGAACTTCTCTTCCTTGACCTTTTTCCAATCGTCGGCCGTCTTGATCGACGAGCCGATGCAGTGCGGAATCGTGCTGTGGCCGTCCTTGGGCACTTCGCAGATGAGGCCGTTGCCGTCACGGATGACGCGTTTGTCGGCCGTCTCCTCGAGCACCTGGTACTCGAAGCCCGGATGCAGGTCACAGTGCCCGCCGATGCAGCCGATGGGGTCGAAGCTGAAGAACGCGTTGGCCTGCCCCTCGTGGGTGATGCCGTTCTTGACGAACAGGTCCCACTCGGTGTAGTTCTCCTGCCAATAACCGAACTCCATGTTGAACGAGCGGTCGAAGGGCTTGTAGTGCATCTGGGCGTTGAAGCGCTCGCGGTCGGTCATCGAGCCCTTCCATCGCGGGCGGATCGGTTTAATTTCGCTCATGGTAGTCTCCTGAGATCGAGGTCCGTCTAAAGTACCCGCCCGGCGGCGTAATTCAACTACTAATCAATAGGGTGGCATGGCGACACGCGCCAGCGGGTCGCCATGGGACGGGGAGTGCGGGTCCTTGTTGTCCCTGCCGTCCTTGAGGTCCTTTTCTGCATGCCATGGCATTGTCATCGCCGCGGGATTATCTTGTGCCTCATGAAGACATTCACCTGCCAATGCGGAGCGACCACGCAGGTCGCTGACGATCATCAGGGCGACTGGGTGCGATGCAGCGGGTGCGGGCGGCCGGTCCCCCTCAATGAGACGGTCGATCCCGTCGAGGCGCTGCGGCGGCGGCTTCGCGACGACCGCTATGACAGCCGCCTGAAATGGACCGGCCTGGTGCTGGGGGGCTTGATGCTGCTGACGGCGGTGCTGCCATTTCGGAGCGGCCAGTGGAGCAATTCGTTCATCTGGCAGGTCTTGAACGGATCGGGGTGGCTGGTGCTGCTGATCGGCACGTGGGCGGCCGCCCTGGCGGCGGTGCTGGCGGGCAAGTTGCTCAAGCCGCTTCCGCGGGCGTGGGCGTACCTGGCGCTGGGCGTCATCCTGCTGGCATTGGCAGCGGCTCCGGTCGCAGGGGCAGCGCTGAGCGGCGAGGCTGCTGTCGAAACGTCCATCGGCGATCGGGCCAATCCGCAGCCGCTGGGCCTGCTGGAATCGCTGGTGCCGTGGTCGATCTTCGTCGGCGGGCTGTGCATGCTGATCCTGATGCCCGTTGGTCACATCCGCCTTCATGTCACGCCCGGGCCGTTCATGCGGGCGGTGGAACTGGTGGCCGGTCTGGGGCTGCTGGCGGGTTTTGGATTCCTGGCGGTTCGCCTGGGGATGCTGCTGGCCGACTCGGCCGGCGCGGGCGCCCAGCAGGTCCCCGGCACGACCGTCTTCATCGACCTCCAGTCGGTGCTGACGGGCGCCATTGGCGTGATCGGGTTTGCAGCCTTGGGCGGCCTGGCAGCCGTGCTCGATGCCCTCTTCCTCCGCCGCCACGCCTCGTCGGGAATGACGATCCTGACGCCGATCTACTTCCTGCTGGTCGTGCTGGCGGGCCTGCTGCTGATCCTGCCCTGGAAACTCGCCGGAGCCGACCTGGCGCTGATCTGCACCCACGTCCTGCTGCTGGGAGTCATCCGCCCCCTGCTGGCGGTGTACGGCCTGGCGGCGGTGGTGGTGCTGACGCGATGGCGGCGGTTGGAGCGGCAGAGTTAGCGGCGGGGCTTGCCCCGCGCGTTCGAGATGGAAGAACCCGTCGAGCAAACTCGACCTCTGATATTCTTTGCCTTCTCCCCGAACAACCGCGTCGAGCAAGCTCGACCGCTAACATGGAAGCACCGGCGCACACCCCCAAAGATGGCGGTGATCATCCACCCATCCAGCTCATTCCACCACGAGCTGGTGTTCGCTGCGGCGGACGCGCTGGCGGCGGGCCCAGGACTGGTCGGTCGTCGGGAAGTCTTCGCGGTAGTGTACGCCGCGGGTTTCGGTGCGGCGCAGGGCGCACTCGCCGATGAGGTACGCGGCCGTCAGCATGTTCTGGATTTCCCACCCCGCCGGGTCCACGAACTCTTTGTCCAGCACGTAGCGGCCCCAGAAGGCGATGATCTCGAGCGTCTCGCTGAGCCGCTGCCCCTCGCGGCGGATGCCGACATTGCGCCACATCAGCGACCGTAGCGAATTGCGGATGTCCGTCAGGTCCAGTTCCGTGCGGTGCGATTCGTATTTGGGCCAAACGATGTCTTTGTAGACGATGTTCTTGCCTGAACCCGCGGCCTCGGCGGCTGCCAGTTCGCCGGCGAGCTTTCCTGAGACCAGCACCTCGATGAGGCTGTTGGACGCCAGGCGATTGGCGCCGTGGAGTCCGGTGCTGGAGGCCTCGCCGATGACCAGCAGCCCGCCGACGGACGTTCGTCCGCTGATGTCGGCCTGCACGCCGCCGATCATGTAGTGGGCGGCAGGATGCACGGGGATCACTTCGGTGGCGGGATCTATTCCGAAGGCCCGCACCTGCTGGTCGATGGAGGGAAAGTCGGCGGCGAAGGTCTTGATGTGCCGCACGTCGAGAAACACATGCGAGGCGCCGATCCGGGCACAATGGTCGACGATGGCGCGTGAGACCACGTCGCGCGGGGCCAGATCGCCCATCGGGTGGTAGTCCTTCATGAAGCGCGTCCCGTCGCGGTCGACCAGCATCCCGCCTTCGCCGCGGACGGCTTCGGAGATCAGCGACCGCGACCCGCCGGCGATGTACAGCGTCGTCGGGTGGAACTGCATCATCTCGGCGTCGGCGATGACCGCCCCGGCGCGGAACGCCAGGCCGATCGAGTCGGCCGTGGCGGTCGGCGGGTTGGACGTCTCTCGCCACAGCATGCCCGCCCCGCCGGCGGCGAGGATGACGTACCCGGCGCGGATGATCTGCAGACCGTACCGCGGGTGGTACGTCAGGGCGCCCACGCACGTGGCGCCGCTGCCGCCGCAGGGCGGGTCGGTCAGCAGGTCGATCACGAAACAGTTTTCGAAAATCTTCAGGTTGCCGCACTGCCGGGCCTTGGCGTGCAGCGTGCGGTACAGGGCCAGGCCGGTTGCGTCACCGTTGGCATGCACGATCCGGTGGGCGCGGTGCCCGCCCTCACGGCGCAACTCGAACGTCTCGCCAGCCATGTCGAACGGGCAGCCCCACTCACTCATCTGCATGACCTGGGCCCGCGCGGCGTTGACCACCTGCTCGACCACGCCGGCGTCGCAAAGCCCGCAGCCGGTGGCGAGGGTATCCTCGATGTGGTGCTGCAGGGAGTCGGCCGGATCGATCACCGCGGCCATTCCGCCCTGGGCGTGATAGGTGTTGGAGGCGGCGATATCGCCCTTGGTGGCCAGGATGACCTGGGCGGTCTGGGCGGCTTCGATGCCGGCTCGCAGACCGGCGCCGCCGGCCCCGACGATCAGCACGTCGGTGAAGATGTGCGGCAGGCGGCGCGACTCAAAGCTCAGCAGGTAGCGGCGGCGTAAATAGGCGTTATCCATGATGGTCGGCGCAGGCCCGCGCGGGCGGCAGCGCTACTCCTCCCGCTGGCGGACTTCACGAATTTTGCGGCGAAGATAATTCCGTTCCGTGGGCAGGCCGGCGCTATCCCACTCGGCGGTGATCGCCGAGGCCAGAGCGGCATTGTGGCGCTTGAGACTCTCCAGGGCTTCGTAATCGGGCGAACCCTGCGGAGCCCTGAGGAAGGCGTCGTGGCAATCGACGCTGAACAGATACCCGCCCTCGTTGGGCGTGCGGGAGATGCGCAGCTTCATGTGCGGGTACTGGCTGTTGCCCAGTCGCAGGGCGAAGGATCGCACCTGTTCCAGCGGCGCGTTGACGGGCACCGGCTCGACAACGCTTCGCGAGAGCCACTGCGGCGGGTCGAACTCCGCCGGCGGGACGAGGTCCGCCACTGCCGCCGGCGCGCTGCCGTTGTACGCGTGGGTCAGGTAGATGTCCACGGCGCGGCGGATCACGGCCGGCGGCGGAAGTTGCGGGGCGGGCGCGGCGGCCTCGTTGTCTGTGCTTTCGGGCATAAAACTATTGAACCAGCGGCTTTTGAGGGTACCCTTGCGTAATTCCAGTGGTTATACTAATCAATGTTAGCTGGCGATGCCAGCTTTTCAGGCTTGATCGGAGAAGACCAGCCCATGGTTGACCGTCCGGTTGTAATGGTTGTCGAGGACGACGAGGAGATGAACCAGCTCCAGCGCGAGTTGCTGGGGTTGTACGGCCTCGACGCGGTGGCTGCCTACACGGGCATCCAGGCCCTGGAGGTCAGCGCCCGCTGCCCCACCGACGCCGTCCTGCTCGACGTCATGCTGCCGGAAATGGACGGCTTCGAAACCTGCAAACGCCTGCGCCTGCGACAGGGCGTCAGGCTGCCAATCGTGATGGTGACGGCCCTGGACAGCGAAGACTGCCGCCGCCAAGGCCTCGAAGCCGGCGCCGACGCCTACTTCGCCAAACCCTTCGACCCCGACGAAGTCGTTCAAACCCTTCGCAATCTCATCGACCGCAGCACGGAGAAGTGATCTCGCCGACCGACGGGGACGGGGACGGGGAGTGCGGGAGTACGCGGATTTAGGGGATTAAGAGGATTAAAGCAAGGACGGGGACGGGAAGCGTTTCTTTCGTCCTCGTCGTCGTCCTCGTCGTCGGTTGTTTCTTCAGAGCCCGGGGACGCGAAGACGGGGCTTTTCTGTTTCTTTGTTTCTTTCGCCCCTTGTTTCGAATTTCGATTTTCGCATTTTGGATTTCCCGCGTGACGAAGTCACGCGGGAGTCGTCGGCCGCAGTGAACTGGCGGGGCGCTCGAGGGGAATCGTCACGGTGAAGGTGCTGCCCTGGGGGCCGGTGGTCACATGCACGTCGCCGCCGTGGAGCTCGACGAAATATTTCACGATCGTCAGGCCCAGGCCCATGCCGCGTTTCTGGTAGCCGGACTGTCCGGAGGAATGTTTCATCACGTCGCCGGTGCTGAAGAAGCTGTCAAAGATGTGCGGCAGGTCCGCCTCGGCGATGCCGGGGCCCTGGTCGGTCACCTTGATCGAGAGATACCCGCCCAGTTGCATCCCCGCCGAGACGCGCACCGCCCCGCCGTCGGGCGTGAACTTGATGGCGTTCATCACGAGGTTTTCGAGCACATCGTGCAGCTTGTCCCGGTCGGCCTGAACGACCGACACGTCGTCGCCGACCTTGATCTCCAGGGTCTGGCCGCGCTGCTCGATGAAGGGCTGGCTTTCGGCGCGGGCCTGCTCGATCAGGTCGCGCACGTCGACGTCGCTGTAGTGTACGCCCTCGCTGTAGCGCTGGCCGGGCATGATCTTGAAGATCGAGCGGATCGTCTCGTTGAGCCGCCGCGCGCGGTTGGCGATGGCGTGCAGGGCCTCCTTGATGCGCTGCGGGTCGTTGCTGTCCTGCAGCAGGCGGTCCAGCCCGATCATGTAGCTCACGGGCGTTCGCAGCTCGTGCCCGGCGATTCGGATGAAGTTGGTCTTCATCTCGTTGGCTTCGCGAAGGGCCTGGTGCGACTCTTGCACGTGCTGCACCATCCGGTTGAAATCATCCACCAGGTCGTTGATCTCGTCGGGCCCCAGCAGCCGCCGCCCGCCCGGCTCGGACGCCACGCGGTACGTCAGATCGCCCTCGGCCACGCGACGTGTGGCGGCTTCCAGGTGCCGGATGCGCCGCACGATGCTTCGGTCCGCCAGCAGATACCCCACCAGAAACAGCGCCACGATGACCAGCGTCCCCAAGGCCGCCAGCGCGACGGTCAGGCGGCTCATGCCGCCCAGAGCCTGCGACAGCGGCACCTGCGCCACCAACATCCAGCGGGGCATGAGGACCTTATCCTGCCCCACGCTGACCAGCGGTTCGACAGGCTCATACGCCTGCAGCAGCCCATTGTCGTTGACGCGCCAGCCGCCCGACTTGGCGCCGGAAAGCACCGCATCCCACTGAAGAACTTCCGGGCTGGGTCGCGGGGCGGCAGTGGCGGCCGTAATCACACCGCGTCCGCCCTCGTTGCGCACCAGGAGCATCATGGCCTCGGTCGGCTCTGCGCGGGCGATCTGGTTGAGCCAGCGGTTCACGTCGATGACCATTCTCGCCACCCCCACCACCTTCTGCCCCGAGCGGATCGGCACGGAGATGGTCACGCCGCCGATTCGCGCCAGCACGTCCGGTGCAGCGTCGCTGAAAAATACCTGCCCGTTCCCGGAATTGAAGGTTTCGCGCCACCAGGTTTCGTCGCCCTGATAAAAGTCCGTCGTCTTGCCGGTGGCGGCCACCAACTGCCCGTGCCGGTCCGTCAGAATAATTTCGACGATGCTGGGGTCGGCGTCGATGATTTCGCCCGCCGTCTTGGCGGCAGGATGCGCCAGGACTTTCTTCATCGCCGGATTATCTTCGGCAAGGCGCGGCCAGCGGTTGTCCAGTTGGGCCAGTTCCTCGTCGCGGCGTTTCGGACCGCGTGCGAGGGCATCGTTTACGCCAGAATCATGTTCGAAAATGGCCACGAGCAGCTCGACGTTCTTGCGAAGCGACAACCGCAGTTCACCCGCCGCCAGGCCGGCCGATCCCTGCATGGATCGCCCCAGGACCTGCGTCTGCAGTCGCGAGCCTCCGATGATGATCGTCAACAGCGACACCAGCAGCGGCACGAGCACCACCGTCGCCAGCAGAGCGATCATCTTGGTCCGGATTCCGAATTTCATCGAGTGCCAGGCGCCTTACGAGCCGGGTGGCCGCCGCGTCCAATGATAAAGCCGCCTGCAGACACGCCCTTGCGTGGCCGCCGCGACACGACTACCCTTGTTAACCCTATATACTACGTTAACATCACTAAAGGAATCGACCATGCGGAAGGAATCACTGGAGTTTCTTAAGCAGCTTTTGACCACGCCCTCGCCCAGCGGCTTCGAGTCGGCCATCCAGAAGATCTGGTGCGACTACGCCAGGGGCTTCGCCGACGAGGTGATCACCGACAGCTACGGCAATGCAGTGGCGGTGCTGAACGGCGACGGCGACCCGAAAGTCATGATCGACGGTCACGCCGACGAACTGGGCCTTATGATCAAGCACATCGACGACAAGGGTTTCATCTACTTCCAGCGCATCGGCGGGTTCGACACCGGCGTGCTGCGCAGCAAACGCGTGAATATCCATACCGAGAAAGGGATCGTCCGCGGCGTCATCGGCGCCACGGCCATCCACCTGCAGGAACGCGACAAGGAACCCAAGGTTCCCAAGATGCACGAGCTGTTCATCGACATCGGGGCCAAGGACGGCAAGACCGCCAAGGCGCGCGTGTCCGTGGGCGACCCGATCACCTTCATCGACGACTTCGAGATGATCAGCAAGGACCTGTGCATCGCCCGCGGGCTCGATAACCGCGTGGGGTGCTGGGCAAGCATCGAGGCCCTGCGCATCGCCAGCGCGCACAAGGGCAGCCTCAAGTGCGCCCTCTACGCCACCAGCAGCGTTCAGGAAGAGGTCGGCTGTTTCGGGGCGGCGATGACGGCTTTCAACATCAATCCGCACGTCGCCATCGCCATCGACGTCACGCACGCCACGGACACGCCGGGCATCGACGTCAAGCAGCACGGCGAGGTGAAGCTCGGCGGCGGGCCCACGGTGAGCCTGGGGCGCGAGAACCACCCGGTGCTGGTGTCGCGGTTGCGCAAGATCGCCAGGACTCACAAGATCAACCTGCAGATCGAGACGTTCTCGACCACCGGCGGGACCGACGCGATGGCGATCTTCAACAAGCAGGGCGGGATCCCCTCGGCGATCGTCGGCATCCCCAACCGCTACATGCATACCACCGTCGAACTGGTCCACCTGCCCGACCTGCTCAACGTGGCCAATCTGCTGGCGGCCTTCGCCCTGGACATTAAGTCCGGCGAGCGGTTCAAGGTGCAGATCTAGCGGATGGCTTGGATCTGGTAAGTTTTTGCCGCCGTTGCCAAAGCGGCGCGGTACAATATTTCGGGTAATGAAGCGTTGACTTTTCGGCGGCTATCATTACTCTATGCTCTCCCGCGGCCGTGGCGGAATTGGCAGACGCGCAGGCTTCAGGTGCCTGTGGCCTTATGGTCATGGAGGTTCGACTCCTCTCGGCCGCAGTGGGAAGACGGGTCCTTGGCATAATCGCCGACGGACCCGTTTTTTTTGCTGCCTTGAAAGCGCCCGGTGCGCCTATAGTGATGGTCATGAACGCCCGATTTGACTTTTTCAAACTTTCCGGCAGCGGCAACGACTTTATCTGTATCGACAACCGCACCGGTTGGCTCGATGGCGTTATCCGCGACTGCCCGCGCGCCGAGCGGTTCGCACGGGAGATGTGCAGCCGCGGGTTCGGCGTCGGCGCCGATGGGCTGGTGATCGCCATCCAGCCGGCTGTGGGTGGGGTCGCCAAGATCGGGGCGCTGTTCTTCGAGCCTGACGGATCGCAGTCGGAACTGTGCGGAAACGGCACAGGATGCTTCATCCGCTGCACCCTGGAAAACGGCTGGGCGGAGGGACCGGAGGTTTCGGTGCTGACGTCGGCCGGGGTCGTGCTGGGCAAGGCCGTCGACGACCCGTACATCCGCGTGTGCATTCCGCTGCCCGATCATACAGCCTCCGACGTGTCGGTGAAGGTGGGCGAAACGAACATCGCATGCGACGTGGCCGTCACCGGCGTGCCCCACGCGATCACCTACGTCGACGATGTCGACCTCGTGGACATGCCCCATCTGGGTCCGCTGCTGCGGCGCCACCCGGACTTCGGTCCGCGCGGCATCAACGCCAATTTCGTCCAGGTCCTCGAGCCCGGGCGCCTGGCCTTGCGGACCTGGGAATTCGGCGTCGAGGGCGAGACCCTCGCCTGCGGGACCGGCGCCGCGGCCGCGGCGATCATGGCCGTGAAGCGCTTCGGATGGGACGGTCCCATCCGCCGCGGCGAGCAGCCGGTGCTCGTCCAAAGCCGCGGCGGCGACGTGCTGCGGGTGTACAGCACCTTCAATGACGCCGGTTCAGTCGTCGACCTCTGCGTAGACACGGTTGTGCGCCAACTGTATCGCGGCCGAACCGATCCGGCGCTGGTGGCGCGGGCGATCGGAACATAAGGAAAAGTTAGCGGCGGGGCTTGCCCCGCGCGTCGCCTCCGGTCGGTCAACAACCGCGCGGAGCAAGCTCCGCCACTAACCTCCAGGAAACATGATCCCCTTCAGCATCGACCAGAACTGCCACAGCCTCTGGGACGTGATTCCCAAGCTGCAGGCGCTGTCGCGCCACGGCATGAAGGCCCGCCATTTCGTCGAGGACATCGACGTGGCCTTTGCCGCCCTGGGCGCCCACGCCGGAAGCGGGCGGCTGTTCCTGGCCCGCGAGCGATACTATCGCGGCGGCGGCGCCGACTGGGGGGCGGCGATGTTCTATCAGCCCTTCCTGGCCCCGCTGAGCGTGGACGTGCAGGCATGGGAGCCGTACACGGGCATGACGACGGCCGCCTTGGCCCGCAGGCTCCATTGCACCGTCGACGACCTCTACAACCGCCACTCGCCCGGCGGGGCATGGCAGCTCATCGGTCCCAGCTATGTCGACCCGCGCGGGCAATACCACCGCGTCATCGGCGACCTGGGCCTGGCCGAAACTCGCGACTTCCTCCACCAGCTCATGGACCAGGCCCGCCGCGACATGCACCAGACCTTTCCCGCCCGCCCCTGTCGCTGCCGGATCGATCAGTGGTTCGACGATGAGGACGCACTCGTCAACGATCTCGAACATCGCTGCAGCGGCGGAACATTGACCGATCTGTATCGGCTCTGGCTGGAGGAAAAACTCGACGGCGTCGCTGACGTCGGCGTCACATCGTCGCTGTTCGCCTGCGGCCACAACCTGCACGGGCGCGAGCTGCTGGAGCTGTTCACGACCTCGTACGAGCGTGCGGCCGATATCTACAATCGCGCCGTTCACGAGTCGCAGGTGGGTCTGCATGCCCTGCGCGTTTCGGAGGGGGAACTGCCGCTGTTCGCCTGCCTCGAACACGACCATCGCCAGGTGCGCGTCAACATGCATCTGCAGGACGGTCAACTGCTCGTCGGCGACAAACGCTGCCCCCTTGCCGCCGGCGGCCGCCTGCCGCTGGAGTCCCTGTGCGAGATGGGCGTGCAGGCGCTTGCGGGCAAGGCGGCGGTGCTGGTCTGCCAGGTCCGCGCCGGCGAAGGCGGCGGGCCGCTGGCCCTGCCCCACCAAGGATCGCTCTATATGCCCGCCGCCCACCTGCTCATGCGAAAGTTGCGGGCCGACGGGCTCTACGATCGGCCGCTGGCGCCGGTGATGCGCGTGCGACTGCGACTGCTCGACCGCATCGGCGGTCTGAATCAGCCCCTTCACCTGCCGCCCCACATGGCGGCGGCCTTTGGCGAGGATGAGATTTCCTGCCGCCAGTTCGCCCAGGGATACGGCCCGCTGGCCGATGAGGCGCGGCGGCGACTGGAATCGTTCAAGACCCCGCAAGGGCGCCAGGCATGGACGGCCGAAGCGATGCCCGAGATCGGCCGCGAGATCGAAGACATCGAGCGTCGCCGGCGCGAGTTGGCCGCTCGCGGCGCGCCGCCCGAGGAGCTTCGCCCGTTGTGGAAGACCATGAAGGAGCTCCAGGACAAGGTGCTGATCGCCCTGGTCGAGCAGATCGCCGTGGACTGGCAGGTGCGCGATGTGGGTTACTATGACTCGCGCGGCGCGATGCTGCCCTGGGCTGTCGCATTGGGCGGAATCGAGTTCTACAATAGCCTCCTGGAACAGGCGGAGATATCGCTGGAGAATGACGACGATCCTCCGCAGGGCGAGGCCTCAGGATAATGAACGGTGCTGAAAAGAAAAAACGCATCCTCTCACACTACGATCCTCGCGTGAAGGACGGGCGCGAAGGGTTTGAGGTGGCCGACTGGGCCGATGCCCGATCGCAGCATGCGCGATTTGACGTGCTGATTGCTCACGTGCCGCTGGCGGGCAAGAGCCTGCTCGACGTCGGCTGCGGCGTCGGCGACCTGTACGCCCTGCTGCAGGCGCGCGGCCTCGACGTGCGGTACGCCGGCGTCGACCTCAGCGCCAAGGTGATCGAAGCCGCTCGCGAGCGGTTCGCCGGCAAGGCCGATTTCCGCGTGGCCGACGTGTTCGACGATCCAGGAAATGCCCCCGCCGGTTACGACGTGACGTTCGCCTCGGGCACGTTCAACCTGACCCTCGGCGACAACCTCGCCTTCCTGGCCCACGCGGCCAGGCGGTTGGTGGAACTCGCCCACGAGGCCGCCGTGTTCAACTTCCTCGACGACCGCGCCACCCATCGCGTGGATTACTGCCACTACTACAACCTCGACGACGTGCAGCCGATCCTCGACGCCCTGCCCTGCCGCACGACGATCGTACGCGACTACCTGCCCCACGACACCACTGTGATCTGCTGGAAAGAGCCCCGTGGCTAAGAACCCCCTGACGATCCCCCGGTGCCATGGCGGGCGTCCCTCACCCGCCATGTCCCCGCCCGTCACGACTCTGCGCCGGCGGATCCTGGCCTGGTATGCCGCCGCGGCTCGCGACCTGCCCTGGCGCGCCACGCGCGACCCGTACCGCATCTGGGTCAGCGAGATCATGCTCCAGCAGACGCAGGTCGACACCGTCATCCCCTACTACCGCCGGTTCCTGCGGGCGTTCCCGACGCTCAAAGCCCTGGCCGCCGCGGACATCGACGACGTTTTGAAATGCTGGGAACACCTGGGCTATTACGCCCGCGCGCGAAATCTGCATAAGGCCGCCGGCGTCATCCTGCACGACCACGGCGGGCATCTGCCAATGACCGCTGAGGGTCTGGCCGCCCTGCCCGGCGTCGGGCGATACACCGCAGCCGCCATCGCCAGCATCGCCTTCGGCCAGGACGCCGCCGCACTCGACGGCAACATCCGCCGGGTGCTGTGCCGGCTCTTTCGCGTCCAGGCCAACCCGCGCGACGGCAAAACGCAGCAGCAATTATGGGCCTTGGCGGCAGACTTGCTCCCGAGCGGCCAAGCGGGCAATTTCAACCAGGCGTTGATGGACCTGGGCGCGACGATCTGCACGCCCCGCAGCCCGAGATGCGCCCGCTGCCCCGTCACGCTCCACTGCCAGGCCCGGCTGCACAAGCAGCAGAACGAACTGCCCAAAGCGGTGAAGAAGACGCCCGTCCCCCACTATCGCGTCGCCGTCGGGGTTATTCACGGCAAGGCGGCAAATGCCGGCCGCATCCTTATGGCCAAGCGCAAGGCCGACGCCCTGCTGGGCGGTCTGTGGGAGTTCCCCGGCGGCAAGATCAATCGCGGCGAATCCGCGGCCGAAGCGGCCAAGCGCGAGATCGCAGAAGAGATCGGCATTAACGTGAAGGTTGGCGAACGTGCCGCGCTGGTCCGCCACGCGTACTCGCATTTCCGCGTGACGATCGAAGCCTTCCACTGCAAGCACGTCTCGGGCAAGCCCCGCGCGATCGCATGCGACAAAATCCGCTGGCTGCGCCCGCAAGACATCCGCCGCCTGGCGATTCCCAAAGCCAGCGACAAGATTCTCGCCGCACTCAAACCATCGGCCGGATCACTTCAGTGACCATGAAGGCTGGTGTAGGCGATCAGCTTGTACGCCAGCCGTGCCGCCACGAACTCGGTAACGGGATTGCCCTCCAGCGGCGCTACCTCGACGACGTCCGCCGCCAGCACCTGGCGGTGCGTGCAAACCTCTCGCAGCAGCGCGGTGATCTGGAACCAGTTCAATCCGCCCGGCTCGGGCGTACCGGTGCCGGGGGCAAACGCCGGGTCCAGCCCGTCGATGTCGATGGTGACGTACACCTTGGGACCCAGCAGCGCCAAGGCCCGCTCGATCCAGCGCGGATCGGAATGGATGATCGCCGGCGTGATGAAGTTGGCCGCCTCGGCGGGGCACTGCTCGAACTCCTCGCGGCTGAGGCTTCGAATGCCCACCTGGCAGATGCGCGGCGTCATCTCCATCACGCGGCGCATGACCGACGCGTGCGAGTGCTTGCTGCCCTCGTAGCTGTCGCGCAAGTCCGCGTGGGCGTCGATCTGCAGCACGCTGACAGGGCCGTGCTTCTCGATCACGGCTTGGACCATCGGCGCCGTGACGCTGTGCTCGCCGCCCAGGCCCAGCAGGAACTTGCCCTCGCCCACGATCGCCGCGGCGGCGGCGTACACAGCCTTCATCTGGGCTGCCGGCGTGCGGCGGGGCGCCACCGGCGGATACGTCGCCACACCGGCGTGGAAAAACTCGGCCTTGAGCTCCTCGTCAAAGAGCTCCACCGCCGCCGAGGCGTCGATGATGGCCGCGGGGCCCTCGGCCGTCCCCGTGCCGTAGGAAACCGTGCCCTCGTACGGCACGGGCAGGACGCCATAGCGGGCGGAAGCGGGGTTGCTGTATTTGGCGGGCAGGTCCAGGAAGTTGGGGCGTTTTCGTTTGCTCATGTTTTTCTCGCAATTTCGGCCATTTTAGCCGCCGAGTCATGCAGGGCAAGATCAATCGCCCTACGATGACACAGACGGAAAGACAAAGTGCAAGCATCCTGAGGCAAGATGAAGAATTTGTGATGTTTGCATGCACTTTGCCGCCTGCGCAATCTTATGGTCCCTCCGGAGTCGGGCATATTCGGAGGTTGGACAATGTTGCGTGTCACGTTGCGGCATGTCGGGTTGTTCACGATCGCCTGCGGGCTGCTGATCGCCGGCGGGTGCGACGGTGAAGGGCTGATCGTCAGCCGCCAGCATCTCGACGAAGGACTGGTGATTGTTCTGCCCGGGATCGACGGCGGCGGGTTTCGGAATCTCGCCATCGCCGACGCTCTCAAAGAGCAAAACGTCCCGGCGGCGGTGGAGATCTGGGACTGGACCAGCCCGTTGGGACCGCTGTTCAACCAGACGGCGATGGACGCCAACCGCGCCCGTGCGGCCGACCTGGCCCGGCGCATCGCCCGATATCACAAGGAATACCCCAACGGCCAGGTGTACTTGATCGGCCACAGCGGCGGAACAGCCATTGCCGCCTGGGCGGCCGAGTGCCTCGCCGCCGAGCAGATCGCGCTGGGCGGCATTGTGATGCTCGGTTCGTCGCTGTCGCCGGGGTACGACCTGTCGACGGCCCTGCAAGCCACTCGTAGCGGCATCGTGAACTTCTACTCGCCCGGCGACGGCGTTCTGGGCGGGGCCGTCAGCATGGTCGGCACCATGGACCGCGTCAACACCGCCGGCGCCGGCAAGGTAGGCTTCGATTCGCGCGGCGACGGCGACAAGCTCGTCCAGGTTCCCTGGACCGGCGAGATGGCAGCGGCGGGCAACTACGGCGATCACTTCTCGTGCTGCAACGGAAAGTTCATCGCCTCATATGTGGCGCCGCTGATCACGCGGTGGAACCAATCGACTTTGGCGACGGCTTCGCCGGCGCCCGTTCCACAGCCGACCGTCGCAGGACAATAAAGAAAGGAGGGCCGAACTCTGGAGTGCGGCGGCCCTTAGCCACCGCTTTGGCGGGTGTTCGACTGTGAGAAACTACCCAAAGCGGCAGCTAAGGCTGCCGCACTCCATATTATTTCGTCTTCAGCGAGGCCAGCGTGTCGCCGTCCCAAGTGTACTTGAGGCGCGGCCGCGCGGGCGCGGGGAAGCGGTCGAACGCGTACGCCGCCAGCAGCGGCAGCGAGACGCTGGGCTCGACCCAGGCCATCGCGAAGTTCGCACGCCCGGCGATCTTGCCCCACGACTGCGCCTCGCCCAGCGTCGAGCTGGACAGGCCGCCATCGGCCGTCACGGCCGTCGTCACCTGCAGGGCATAATCGTGACCGCGGTCGAGGCCGAAGATGTAGCCCATCACGATCGAGTCATTGATGTAGTTCTTCGGCACGCCGCCGGCGACATAGATCGCCGCGGTCTTCTTACTCTGCACCACGATCTGCACCAGCTCGTAATTGTCGCGGATCGAGTTGATCGAGAAGGGCTGGCGCTTGCCCTGCTTGGCGCGATAGTACGCGTCGGTCAGGCCGATGCCGATGGACGAATCGTTGATCGCCGGGCAGAAGATCGGCACGCCCAGCTTGTGGCACTGGTAGACGATCGACTCTTCGTCGTCGAGCTTGGAGCCCAGGAAGTCCAGGTACGCGCGGCTGGAATACTCGCCCGCGGGCAGCTCGTCGCTGACGCGGCCGCACCACTTGTCGGTCTCCCAGAATTTTTCTTCGTCTACATAAGTGTCGTAGATGCGATCGATCAGCAGCGACCGCAGCTCGACGTCGTCAGCCGCCGGCGTGCCCTTGTAGTGACGGAAGCCCCGGGCCTGGTAGATGTCCTGGTACAGAATCGCCCCGGTCGAGACGACCACGTCGACATATCCGCCGACGACCAGGTCGCGGATCACGCGCCGCAGCCCCGCGGCGATCAGCGGACCGGCCAGGCCCAGCAGCACCGTCGGGCGGGCCTTGTCTTCATACATGCCCTTGAGCACTTCGGCGCAGCGCCCGATGTTGCGGGCCTGGATCGACATGCCGCTCATCGACTCGACCAGGTCTGCCGCACGCATCCCCTTGCCCACCTGCACCTGCTCGATGGGCTTGGCGAGGATCTTCTTTTTGGCCTTGTGCTGCGAGGACGTCAGACCCTCCACCGGCGCCTCGGCCTGGGGCTTGGACGAACTCTTCTTGCGTGACGCCATGAGCGTGAGCCCTTTCTGCCTACAGGATGAATACCGCCGCGGCCAGCACCGTCGTCCAGAGACGGTCTTCGCCGCCCTCTGCCGTCTCGACACTGTACTGCGAACGCACGATCTTGCCCGACATCTTGTAGATTTCGCGGCGTTTGTCGTATCCGGTTTCCGGGTCGAACTCGATGCCCAGCGTGGTGGCCAGCATGGTCGCAGCCATATCCTCGACGAGGTCGGCCATTTCTTTCTTGCGCATGCCCGCGCAATGGTGTTCGCTGATGTAGCCGTAGTGGTCGCGGTTGGCCGGTTGGGCCAGCCCGACGCCGGCGCCGATCAGGCGCGAGGGCTCATTGGTCGATTCCTCGGACAGCACCACAAAGGCCACCTGTCCGGGCACCAGTTGGGAGACGCCCTTGGCCTTGGTGATGATCTGGCATCGCGGCGGCAGGATGCTCGAGACTCGCACCAGGTTGCACTCGGCGATCCCCGCGTCGCGAAGCGCCAGCTCGAAGCTCTGCAGCTTGTTGCGATGTTTGCCCGTGCCTTTAGTGAAGAACACTCGTTTCGGTACCAGGAGGCTCATTGATGAGGTCTCCCTTCTGTTTGTGGACCGGTGCGTTGGCCGGTCCGGTGACTTTTCTGACCCATTACAGCCCGTTTCGATTCATTAGTACGCCGTATCCATCGAACGGTTGGCGGATTGTAAAGCAGATATCCCCGCCCTACAACACCGTGCGCAAAATCCTGTTGTGTGGCACGGGCGTCCCGCCCGTGCTCTTTCTGTGTGGCATGGGCGTCCCGCTCATGCTCCCCGTCCCTGAACAGTCAGGGACACGCACAACGGAGTTGTGCGTGGCACCCATCGGCCCGTGCCCTTCTTCTCTGCATGGGAGAGACGCCCACGCCCACAAAACTATTTCTTGCGAGTTTTGGCCGCGGCCTTGGCAAGGAACGAGCACAGCGGCATATCCGCCTTGTCGGTCAGCGTGCAGACCGGCTGAATGCCCAGGCCGTACGCCACCTGTACGTCGCTCTCAGGTTCGCGGCTGAGCAGCAGCGAAATGCTGTCATCGTCGTGCGCGGCGGCCTCGACCACGATCACCGGGTTGCGAAGCTCAGGCCGCGGGAACCGCACCACAAAGCCCGGGATATTGTGCCTGACGCTCCAGCCGCCGCTGACGCCGTCAAATCGCAAACGCAGGGCATTGCGCCCTCCGACGGCCGTGACCATCGGCTCGATACGCTTGACGACTGGACCGCCGGCGATATTGGGCAGTTCCGTCAGCTTCAGCGCCAGCCGCGCCATGCGTTTACCCAGGCGGATCAGTCCCGGCGTGTCGATGTGGATGATGTCGGCCATCGAAAGATCGACCGACGTGGTGACCGCCGTGTGCGGTACGCGTCGCGGCAGGGTGCCCAGCGCCTCGCGCACCAGGTCCCAGCTATGCCAGTTGCCCTCGCGGCCGGGGCTCTCCAGGACGCGCCCGATCTGCACCGCCACCACCGGCAGGCGGGGCATCTTCAGATCCTTGCGGACCGCCGCGATCCATGCATCGAACCGATCCGCGTATGTGCGGGCCTGGTCTGCCGAGGTCGCGTCGGAGCAGCCTTGATACCACAGAATCCCGCGCAGGTTTCCGCCAGCCTTGGCGATGCGCTGCAGCATCGCGCCGTAGAGGCTGTGCCCGCCCTTGTTCTTCAGCGCCGGGCTCCACTGGTCCAGGCTCGTGCCGCCGTGGGCGCAGGCGATCAGCCCGATAGGCCTGCCCAGCGCATCGGCCATCGCCTTGCCGAAAGACATGCCCAGCCCCGCGCCGCTCTTGCGATTGCGGTCTTCCTCTTCGGCGAGTTGCTTATTGGTCATCTTCTTCTGGTGCGGCGCCACCCACGGGCGGATCATCTCGTAGTGTACCGGCGTGAAGCTTTCCCAGAAGCGGTGCAGCGGCTCGGCCGCCACTTCCCACTTGCCCGCGCTGGTGAAGTTCCAGACGCGCTCGTCGGGCTGCTCGCACCCGTCGAGCCATCCGCAGCCCTGCATGTTCGACTGCCCAGCCAGAACCCAAACGTCAATGTCCTTCGGTCGCTTTGCCACAAGATCGCTCCTAAGTAGCACGGGCTCACCCGCAAGATTTTTTGCCAGGGGGTTATTGTCCCTTCAGTCCCAGCGCCTCTGCCGCGCCGCGCATCGCGGCGATCACGTCGGCGATCAGTTCATCCACGCCCACGCCCATCATCGCGGCGCCTTTCTCGATCACGCTGCGGTCCACCCCGGCGGCGAAGTTCTTTTCCTTCCACTTCTTCTTCACCGACTTGACCTCCAGGTCCAGGATGCTCTTGCTGGGGCGCACCAAGGCTGAGGCCGAAACCAGGCCGGTCAGTTCATCCACGGCGAAGAGCGTCTTCTCCATGTCGGTCAGCGGCTCGACGTCGCTGCACGCGCCCCACCCGTGCGAGACTGCGGCGCGAATCCACTCCGCCGGCCAGTCCCGCTGCTGGAGAATCTCGCGGGTCTTGCTGCAATGCTCTTGGGGGAACTGCTCGAAGTCCAGGTCGTGAATGAGCCCGACGATGCCCCACTGCTCCTCCTCGCCGCCGCGCTTGGCTGCCAGGTGGCGCATCACCGCCTCGACGGCCAGGGCGTGTTTGATCGCCTTGTCGGTTTTGTTGAACTGGCACAGCAGGGCAAAGGCATCGTCTCGCGTGGGCCTCACGGATGTCTCCATTACCCCCCGGGCATAGCGCCGCGTCTGGTTCCGTCGTCGCGGGGGGTGGCAAATATGCTATCCGCGCCTGGCCCGGGGTGCAACACGCACAAGTATCGATCGGCGAATTTGCCTTGGCGATTCTGAATCGTATGGTTCGTTCGGAAGACAGTGAGGACAACGCCCAGCCGCCGGCGTGACGGCAGGGCGCAACCGGAGAAGAACAGGAGTGTCGCCGCCCGACGGCTCGCGGGCGGCGAGGAGGGATTTCGAGCCCGTTGCCCAGGAGGCAATATGAAGAACTTCGCTATCCTTGTGACGTGCGGCCTGATGGGTCTGATGGTTTCCTCCGCCGACGCCAGCGTGATGCTGACGGCCTCGGGCTATTCCGCCACCGGCGATGAGGTCGCCTTCACGGCGGAGGTTTCCATTTCCGGCGACATCCTGACGGTGCAACTGTCGAACAATTCGCCCGTGGCCAGCAACAGCCGAGATGACGTGCTGAGCAGCTTCTACTTCGACATCCTCAACAGCGCCGGCCTGCGACCGAGCCTCAACTATGTCAGCGCCACCGGCGACGTGTGGATGACCAGCCGCAATTCCGCTGACGTGCTGCAGACTGCCGACGCCAACCTGCTGGCCGACAGCAGTGGCGACAATACCTGGCAGTACAAGACAATGAATGCGGCCCTGATGCCCTTCTACGGGTTCGGCATCGGCACAGTGGGCAACAGCGGCCTGGGCGTCAACGGCTTCTCCGGCAATGTCGTCGACGGCGTCGACTACTCGATCTACACCGGCGAAGTCCTGACGCAAAGCCTCAACGGCCTGCTGCTGGTCCGAGGCGGCGCCACCTTCACCTTCTCCGGCGCCACGGGCTTCAGCGACAGCGACATCAAGACCTCGGCCATCTTCGGCCTGGGCACCGGTCCCGACAGCCTGATCACCGGCGGCGGCACCAACAACATTCCCGAGCCCGCCACGGCAGCGATGCTGGTTCTGGGCGGAGTCGTCGCTCTGGCCCGTCAACGCCGGATGACCGTCTGATTCGTTCCGCGCAGACGACCATCCTCCAGCGGGCGGCCCTGAAAAGCCGCCCGCTGCTTTGCGCGCCGAAACATGGCATAATCACACTCGTGGCACGGGCGTCTCGCCCGTGCATTCCGGAGCCGTGCCGATGAACCGCAGGGACAATCTGTATCGTGCCATCACGCGCAATGGACCGCGCTGGGTCCCCTGCGGATACGAAGCCGCACAGTGGATCGGCTCGCCCGTGGTCGAACGCCCCGGCCACGCCGGGCCCGACAGCTTCGGCTGCCGGTGGAGTCTTGAGCCCGACGCCCACGGCGGGACGTTTCCCGCACACGACGGCTTTCCGCTCAAGGAGGGGCTCAACCACTGGCAGGATCACCTCGCCATCCCCGACCTCCACGCGATCGACTGGAGCGGCGTGGCCTCAGCGGCGGCCGCCGTCGACCGAAAGGAACTGCTGATCGTGGGCTGCGTCGAGTTCGGACTCTTCGAGCGATCGTACCTGCTGCTGGGGATGGAAGAGGCGCTGGTGTGCTATCTCACGCGTCCGCGGGAAATGTCTGACATGCTCGCGGCCATCGCCGATTACAAGATCGAGTTGATCCGCAAGTTACACTCGGTCGCCGCCCTGGACGTGCTGTGGTTCGGCGACGACTGGGGCACGCAGCGCGGGCTGTTCATTCCGCCGCCGGCCTGGCGGGCCGTCATCAAGCCCCACCAGAAGCGAATCTACGACGCCATCCACGACCTGGGCATTTTGATCGATCAGCATTCCTGCGGGCACATCGAGGCCGTCTTCGCCGACATGGTCGAGATCGGGGCGGACATGTGGAACCCCTGCCAGCCCTGCAACGACCTGACCGCCCTGAAGCGCCGCTTCGGGCGCCAGATCAGCTTCCACGGCGGCATCGACAGCCAGTTCGTCCTCAGCCGCTCCGGCGTGACGCCCGACCAGGTCCGCGCCGAGGTCCGCAAGCGAATCGCCGACTTGGCGCCCGGCGGCGGATACCTCGCCGCCCCGAGCCACTGCGTACCCTACGACCCCGCCCTCGTAGCCGCCATGACCGAAGAAATCCAATCGTTCGGCCGAGCCATCTATGCCAGCCCCGGCGACCATTCATAGGCATCAACATCCGACGCGCGGCTGGCCATCATAGAACAACAATGCCAGTCGTCATGCCACACCCCCGGTTCCCTATTCCTTTTCCCCCACCGGTTTGATGAGGCTTTCGATGCGCCCTTCCTGGAGGATCGGGAGGTACCGGTTGGGGATCGCCAGCGTGAAACAGCCGATGGCCGTCCCGTAAAGCTGGGCCTCCTTGTCGCGCATGCCCCAGAGGCTGGTGAGCCAGGCGCCGTTCTGCTGGGGATTGTTCGGCTCAACTTTCTGTCGCTTGACCAGCTCGTTGCGCAGGATCGTATAGCAGATTTTCCAGTCGTCGCCGCCTCGCTGATAGATCGCCTGGCTGAGGTAGTACAGCGTGTAGGCGTCGAAGGGCACGTGGTTGGGCTCGATGGCGTAGCTGCGGGTTTTCTTCGACAGGCGGTACTGGTCGTTGAACACCTTCTCGCCGGCCTGCACCGTCTTGCGGATGTACTGCATCGATGTCCCGATGCGCCAGTCGTCATACTGGCCGAACTCCTGCAGGCACACCACCCCGATGGACGTCATCGTGATGCCCGCGCGGGCCAGGTTGCCGTTGGGCTGGTAGGTAAACATCCCCGCCCGGCGCTTGATCTGCTCCAGCGGTTCCTCCCGCCGGTGCCCGCCCTCGGGCACGTAGTGGCGCCGCACGTACGCCAGCGCACGCTCGATGGACCTGGAGTCGACCTTGAACCCGCAGTCCATGGCGCTGCGCAAGGCTTTGGCCTGCATCACCGTCAGCGACAGGTCGTGACCCTCGGGTTTCGAGATCGCCACGTAGTCCCACCCGCCGTCGGAGCACTGGCTGTCCTGGATCAACCGCAGCGCCCGGTCCAGCACGCGCCCCACGCGCTTGTCGCCGGTCATGCCGTAAAGCTGACCGAGCACGAACGTCGCCAGTCCGTGGTTGTACATATCGTGGCCGCGAACGGCGATGTTCAGCAGGCCCGAGGGCTTGGCGTTGTTGAGGATGTAGTCCATCGCCATCTGCGAATTGTGCCCGTACTTGCCCCGCCCGGGCAGGTGCCCCGCCGAGAGGTACGCCAGCAGCCCCATGCTCACCAGACCGAGATTTTCATTGTCCCAGTTGCCCTTGGCGCCCTGGTTTCTGGCCAGCCACTCGATGCCGCGTTCGAGGGCGGCTTTGCTTTCGGGCGTGACCTCCCAGGCGTTGCTCTGGGCCTGGGCGGCCGCGGGCAGCACCAGCAGCAGCGCCAGCGCGGCAGATACGATCGGCGAGATTCTTTTCATGCGGACTCCGGCCCCTTTGGGGCGGCAATGATATTGTAACACCGTCGCGTCGGCGCGGGTCCGCGGCAATATGGAGTGCGGCAGCCCTAGCTGCCGCTTTAAGAGTTGTCGCGACATTAAGGGACTGCGACGCGGGAAGCGGCCAAAGCGGCAGCTAAGGCTGCCGCACTCCACATGGGCGTGCCGGCTGCGTGAATAGAATACCTGTGAACACCGCAACGGGGGCACTCACTACAACGCCGGGGGGAGGCTGTAATGCTGCAAAAGAAGCGATGGATTCCAGTGGCTGTGTTCGCGAGCATTTTCGCGTATGTCGCCATCGACGGGGCGCGGCTGATTCACAACTTCACCTTCGCCGTCACCAAGGCCAGGACCGAGGCGCTGCGCCAGCAGTTGGGTCCGCTGGCCAAGTCCGACGCGCTATCGCCGTTGTTCGCGCAGATTTCCGCGTCGATCAAACCCGCCGTCGTCGAGGTGCGGGTCGTCAAGAAGGTGCGCATGGAGTCCTCGCCGGAGATGAACGAGTTCCTGCGGCACTTCTTCGGCGACAGCGGAAGCAGCGAAACGCAGCCGAAAATGCGCGAGTTCCTCAAGCGCGGGCTGGGCAACGGCGTCGTCGTCGACGCCGGCAAGGGCTATATCCTGACCAACTACCACCTGATCGCCGAGGCCGACCTGGTCCGCATCGCCCTGCCCGACGGGCGATCGCTCAAAGTGGAATGGACCCGTAGCGATCCCCAGACCGACCTGGCGGTCGTGAAAGTCAACGCCGACAATCTCATCGACGCCCCCCTGGGCGACAGCGACGCCATCCACGTGGGCAACTGGGTGCTGGCCATCGGCTCGCCCCAGGGGCTTGAACAGACCGTCACCGCCGGAATCATCTCGGCCAAGGGACGCAACACCGGACAGACCAACACGTTTCAGAGCTTCATCCAGACAGACGCGGCCGTCAACCGCGGCAACAGCGGCGGACCGCTGGTGAACATGAAGGGCGAAGTAATCGGGATCAACACGGCGATCCTGACCGAGAGCGGCGGCAGCGAGGGGATCGGGTTCGCCGTTCCTTCGAATATGGCCATAAACATCATGAAGCAGCTCATCGACAAGGGGAAAGTGTCGCGCGGATTCCTGGGCATCACGACCCAGAGCGTCAGCCCCAACCTCGCCAGGAGCTTCAGCCTGCCCGACGCCCAAGGGGTTCTGGTGACGATGATCGACCCGGGAAGCCCCGCCGCCAAGGCGGGAATCAAGGAAGGCGACTTCATTACCGCCCTGGGCGGAAAGGGCGTCGCCGAACCCAACGAACTGCGGACGGCCACCGCCGCCCTGCCGCCGGGAAAACAGGTGGACATCGAGTACTACCGCGCGGGCAAAAAGACCTCCCTGTCGCTGACGCCCCAGGAGCAACCTGCCGCGACGGCCTCGCCCAGTGCGGTTGTGGTCCCGCGCGGTTCGGACCTGGCGCAGTTTGGAATGGTCGTTGATACCATGACGCACGAACTGGCGATGCAGTACGGTTACGACGGGGTGCCCCGCGGGGTCCTCATCACCAAGGTGCGTCCGGGTTCGGCCGCCGATGGGCAGGGGCTCACGGCGGGCATGGTCATCACGCAGGTCCAGGAGCAGGAAGTCTCCTCGACCGAGCAGCTCCACACCCTCATCCGCAACAGCGTCGCGACGCACGGGGTGCGCCTGCGCACGATGACATCTTCGGGACGCGTGTCGTTTTCGTTCCTGACCCCCGAGGAACCGGCCAACCCGTAGCGACGGAACCGGAAAATGAGCCGCTGAGGTCGCTGAGGACGCAGAGGCAAGAGTTTGTTTAGCCCTTACGATCCTCAGCGTCCTCAGCGGCTTATACCGATGGCAGTAATCGACCTTGCACTGGGCTTGGGGAAGAGCCCGCGAACGGGATCTTGATATTAGGAAGGAGTGAATCATGAACAAGTCGGTCACGATCGCCGCCGTCGCGTTGGCGGCGGCGCTGGTCCTGGCGCCGATGGCGTGCAACAGGCTCACCCACACCAACTACGATCGCATCCGGACCGGCATGACGGTCGACCAGGTCAAAGACATCCTGGGCGAGCCGCAGGAAGTCGATTCCGGCGGCGGCGAGATCCTGGGCGTCGGCGCCTCGGGAACCAGCATGGTCTGGCGATCGGGCAACAAGACCATCACCGTCGTCTTCGTCAACAACCAGGTGGTCTCCAAGTCGATGTCGAACCTGTAGTGGGTGCGTGAATCACGACATGGCGGCTGAAAGACGGTCCGTTGCGTGACGGGTTTGTTCAATCCGAAATCCGCAATCACAAATCCGCAATCGTTCTCAGCCCCAGCGGCGTGATCATGGGCAGACCGGACGCGTCGTACGTCACCGACGCGTCGATGCCGTACACCTCGGCCATCATCTCGCGCGTCAGCACGTCGGCGGGCGCGCCGGATCCGTAGATGCGTCCCTGGTGGAGCACGTAGACGGTGTCGGCGAAGCGCGCGGCGGCATTGAGGTCATGCACGGCGACGGCGACGCTCAGGTCGCGCGCCGCCCGCAGCGACGCCAGCAGCATGCAGATCTCGAACTGGCGGCGCAGGTCGAGATTCGACGTGGGCTCATCCAGCAGCAGCACCGCCGGCTCGCGCGCCAGCGCCTGGGCGATGCTCACCAGTTGGAGTTGGCCGCCGCTGAGCTGGTTGATCCCGCGCCCCGCCAGGGCGGTCACGCCGACGTCGTGCAGCACGCCCTCGACGGCCTGGATGTCGCTCTCGCTGACGTGCCATTCCAGCGTGTGCAGCCGCCCCAGCAGCACGGCCTCGAAGACCGTCAGCACCGCCTGGGTCGAGACATTCTGGGGCAGATAGCCCACGTCGCGCGCCACGTCCTTGCGCGACATCGCCCGCAAGTCGCGCCCGTTGAGCGTGACCCGCCCCTGCGGGCGCAGCAGCCCGCAAAGGCATTTGAGCAGCGTGCTCTTGCCCGCGGCGTTGGGCCCGATGACAGCCGTGATCCCGCGCTCGATGCGGATATCCACCCCTGCCAGCACGGCTGCGGCGCCGTACGAAAACTCCAGGTTGGTTCCCTCAAGAATCACCAGTAAGACTTCCTCGACGTCAGGATCATCGCTGCGAAAAACGGAACACCCAGCACCGCTGTGGCGATGCCCACCGGCAGCACCGCCCCGGGCAGCACCGCCTTGCACACCGCCGATGCCGACGTCAGCAGCACCGCTCCCAGCAGCGCCGAAAGCGGCAGCAGGTACCGCTGGTCCTCCCCCACCATCCTCCGCGCCAGGTGCGGGGCCACCAGCCCGATGAACCCGATCGCCCCGGCGAAACACACCGCCGCGGCAGTCAGCACCGACACCAGCGCCAGGGTCCGCAGGCGAAGACGCTGCACGTCGACGCCCAGGCTGCGGGCGTGGCTCTCGCCCAGGCGCAGGGCGGTCAGCCGCCAACTGCTCATCGCCAGAAGAACCATCGACGACGCCAGAACGCACGAGACGACGGCCAGTTTCTCCCACGTGGCGCCCTGGAGGCTGCCGAAGATCCAGAACACGATGGCCTGCAACTGGTTTTCCGACGCCAGGTACTGCATCAGGGCCACGCCCGAGTTGAACAGGAACAGCAACGCCACCCCGCCCAGAACGACCGTCTCAGTGCCGGCGCCGCGAAGGCGTGCCACAGCGAAGATCGCCATGCACGAGAGCATCGCAAAAACAAATGCCGACGCCGGAACTGCCACCGCCAGCGGCAGGGCCACCGGAACGATCATCGCCAGCGCCGCGCCGAAGCTCGCGGCCGCCGATACCCCCAGCGTGTACGGGCTGGCCAGCGGGTTGTTCAGGATCGTCTGCATCTGCACCCCGGCCACCGCCAGCGCCGCCCCGACTGCCGCGGCCATCAGCGCCGTGGGCATGCGGAAGGTCCACAGGATCGTGCGATGGGCAGGCTCGACGTGCTCGGGCGTACACACCGCTGCCAGGACCTGCCCCACCGAAAGCGTCGCCGGCCCGGTCATCACGTCGATCACCAGCGCCACCAGCACCGCCGCAGCCGCCGCGGCCAGAACCATCAACCGCCGCCGCCCCATCCGGCGGTACTGGCTGCCCGAGGCGGCGACAGCGGCCGCGACATGTGGCGTCCGGGAGTTCATGACATCTCAGCCAGCAAGTCGTCAAGCGTGCAGAGGCGCACGCCCGCGGCGGCGAAATCGGCCAGTATTTCCCGGCGGTACTCGTCCGTGCCGCAGCGCCCGTACCCCTTGGCGCTGGCGATGGTAACGTCCGTCACGACGCGCACGTTTTGTCCGGCCGCCAGAAGGCCCCGCACGGCGGCGTTGACGCACAGGTCGAACCCGTTCCCGAAGACGACCCATTCGCCCACGTCCAGCGCGCGGACCATTGCGACGGCGTTGGCGTTGTCTGCGAACATGTCGAACGCGCGGCAGGCATAGTTTTTTGGCGGGTCGTTGTAGGTCTTCTTGGCCAGGCAGATCAGGGCGGCTGAATCCAGCCGCCGGCGCCACTGCTGGTCGGCGGCGTCGAGGGGCACCAGCAGCACGTCATTGAGGCTTCCGGCATCGAGCATGCGTCCGGAGCAGCAGGTGGTAAACACCAGCGGCGCCTCCAGCCGGCGCGCCAGGCCGTAAATCTGCTCCAAACGCGGCGCCAGCGGCTTGACGCGCGGACGAAACTGCAGCCCATCGCCGGCGTCGGTCAA
Organism: Planctomycetaceae bacterium; assembly: GCA_039680605.1. NCBI lineage: Bacteria > Pseudomonadati > Planctomycetota > Planctomycetia > Planctomycetales > Planctomycetaceae > Planctomycetaceae bacterium. The sequence continues at coordinate 63,102 of JBDKTA010000034.1, forward strand.
TTCACGGCAGTCGACGTCGAAAAATCCCAGTCGCCGCTTCATCGATCGCTCCCGTCCAGTTCAAGCATCCACGTGCCGCTGCACTCGAAGGGCATGAACCGCTTGTGGAACTCGCCCAGCGACGCCGCCGGGTCCAGGTCCGCGAATGTTTGTGGATAGAACCACTTGGCCATCTGCTGCACGCAGGCATAGAACGTCGGATGCATCACAAATCCATGAAACACCGTGTAGACGCGGCGGTTCCTGACGGCGGACAGATGCTCCCACCCCGGCCGCCTGGTAAAACCCTCTAACAACTTGCGAGCCTCGCCGGGCGAGGTGCTGTAGCCCAGATGCATCGTGTCGGCAGCCGCCGGCCAGTTCGCCCCGGTGATCACGATCACGTCCGGGTCGCTCTTGAGGAGGTGCTCGGCGCTGATGGGCCCCATGGCCGGCGCGACGCCCAGGGCGATGTTGCGGCACGGAAGGCGCGACAGCGCCATGCCCCAGGCGGTGCTCTTGCCGCTGCTGTCGCTGCCGTACGAGTTACCGTACTGCGACGGACCCAGGTGCCCGCTCTCGATATACACCGACGGGCCGCCCGGCTTGATCGTTCCCAGCCGCGACAACACCTTCTCCAACTCCTGGTTCATGAAGGCGACAATCTCCCGCGCCCGCGACTCTTTGCCCAAGGCGCGGCCGAGCATGGCGATGCTTCGCTGGGGGCCGCTGTACGGGTCGCTGGATTGATCGGTGAAGACGATCGGCACAGCGGCCTGCTGGAGTTTTTCGATGCACTTGTACCCGCGTTCGATCATGAACACGTCGCCGACGACCAGGTCGGGCTTGAGTGCCAGGACGGCCTCGACGCTCACCGCATCGGAGAAGACCGACCCCAGCAGCGGTATCTGCCCCAGGCGCGGGTAGCGATGGAGGTACTTGGCGTAGGCGTCCTTGTCGGAGGTCTGGACGTCGGGACCCCACGCGACGATCTTCGTCTCCACTTCATCGCCCAGCAGCATCGACAGCGAGTAGATGTCGCGGCTGCGGATCAGCACGATCCGCTCGATGCGCGCCGGCAGGGTGACGCTGCGCCCGGCCAGGTCCGTCAGCGTCACCGTCGGGCCCGCCGCCGAAGGCAAGGAGGCGCGATTGAGGCTGGAGTGGGCGCGAAAGAAAACCGCCGCGGCCGCAATGGCAGCAAGAGCAGGCACGACAATCAATACAGTCTTGCGCACGGTTGCTCGTCCAATAATCCCCCAGTTGACCAGTTAACGAGGTAACCAGTCAACCCTGTCCTCAGTCGACGGTGAACAGTTCGTCGGTGGCGGGGTTTTCATCCATATCCAGGTCACCCACGTTATTCGACTTGGCCTGTTCGAGGGTGATAGCCGCCTGTCCGGTGGCGGTGTATGCGGCGCGGATCCACTTGGCTCGTTCCTCGCCGACGTGCCCGTCGACCCACAGGACGTTGCCCTTTCCGCCGTGGCGGGCGTGGAAACCCGGATAGTCCTGCGAGGGCGGGTTGAGGAACGGCGTGGTCTCCAGGAGGTTTGGGTTGCTCTTGACGTTGCGGGCGCAGTCCGCAAAGCATACTTTCGACGCCGGGCGCTGGATGCTGTGGATATTCGTCCAGTTGAAGGTCTTGGGGCCACCGCCGGCCGGAGTGCCATCATAATACGAGAAGTAGTACCAGTTGTAGCCGATGCCCATCTGCCCGTTGTTGGGCAGGCCCGACCACGCCGGGCAGGCATCCATTCGCCCGTCGCCCATGTACGGCATCAGCGGCGACATATCCGGGTGGTACTTGGTCAGGTCGCTGGCCGAGGCGGGCGGACGCTCCTGGGCGCCTGACCAGAACTTGTAGTAGACCGGATCGGTGTAGTCTCGCCCGGCCACCGCCAGGTCATTGTGATCCATCGCGTGTCGTCTCCAGGCCGCACCCAGGCTCTTGAGCGTCGTCGAGCACGCCACCGACCGCGCGCTGACCAGGGCGTTGCCGATAACCGGCACGAGGATGGCCACCAGCACCGCGATGATGGCAATCACCACCAGCAGTTCCACAAGGGTAAAGGCGTTGACTCTCGTTGTTCTTCTCATGTGCGGGGCCATTTCCTTTCGCGTCCGCAAATCATTACGCCCCCACCCCATCGACCGGGACGGAAAAATCGCGCGGCCCGCGCCGCGCCTGATATAATCCCCTTTCCCTGATGCCAACAACCCGCGGAGCAAGCTCCGCCGCTAACGGATACCTAAGGAGGCCTTGCGGCTGTGGAAAAGATCAATCGCGTTCACGTGATCGCCTGCGGCGTGCTGGCGGTCGATCTCAAGGACCTCGTCGCCAGGCTGGGCTTCGACGTCTCGCTGTCGTTCCTGCCCGGCGGGCTGCACAGCACCCCGCGAGAGCTGCGCCGCCGGCTGCAGGAAGCCGTCGACGAGGCCACCGCCCAGAAGCGCGGCGATCTGATCGCCATCGGCTACGGCGTGTGCGGGCTGGGGGCGGTGGGCATTCACGCGCGGACGATCCCGCTGGCGATTCCGCGCGTCAACGACTGCATCGCCCTGTTCCTGGGCTCCGACAGCGCGTACAAGGAGCAGTTCGCCCGCTTTCCGGGCACGTATTACATCTCGGCCGGCTGGGTCGAGGAGAAGGCCACCCCGCAATGCTCGGCCGACAAAGGGGCCGACGGCAATTTCAAAGACGCCGAGTTCCAGGATCTCCTGGCCAAACACGGGCAGGAAAACGCACACGCCATCCGCTACTTCCTCAATAGCTGGCAGAGGAACTATCAGCGCGGGGCGTTCATCGACACCGGCGCGCAAGGCCGCCGGCGCTACGCCGACATCGCCGAAGCCATGAGCAAGGAGTTCGGCTGGAAGTACGAAGAGCTCGCCGGCAGCCACGACCTGCTCAAGCGCCTGCTGACGCAGCGGTACACCAGCGATGAGATCCTGATCGTGCCGCCCCACCACGTGACAACCTTCGACGCCGTCTCTCGCGGTCTCAAGGCCGTGCCCGTGTGGGAGACTGACGGCGGCCCGTCGCGTAACAGCACGCTGGTCTTCGACGCCCCGGCCGCTGCCGGCGCCGGCGCCCGTGCGGCGCGGCTGGGCCTGGGCATCGACGCCGGCGGCACGTACACCGACGTGGCGATCTACGACTTCCAGTCCAACGCCGTGCTGTCCAAGGCCAAGGCCCTGACCACCAAGTGGGACTTCACCATCGGCATCAACAAGGCCCTGGACCAGCTCGACCACGCGATGCTCGCCGATGTGGACCTTGTGGCCATCTCGACGACGCTGGCGACCAACGCCATCGTCGAGGGGCGCGGGCAGAAGGTCGGCCTGCTGATCCTGCCGCCGTACGGCTTGTTCGACGACGCCGACATCGCCTACCGCCCCATCGCCGTGCTGACGGGCAAGCTTGAAATCGACGGGCGCGAAATTGCCCCGATCGACCCGGCCCAGGTGCGAACGATCGTGCGCGAGATGATCGACAAGCAGCAGGTCACCGCCTTCGCCGTAACCGGCTACGCCAGCCACGTCAACCCCGACCACGAGCTGCAGGTCAAGGCCATCATCCAGGAGATGACCGCCCTGCACGTCAGTTGCGGACACGAGGTGGCCAAGGGCGTGAACTACCGCCTGCGGGCCGAGACGGCCGCCCTGAACGCCCGCATCATCCCCTGCCTCGAGGCGTTCATCGCCGACGTGCAGAAGTCGCTGCACAAGCGCGGCATCGACGCGCCGCGAATGGTCGTCAAAAGCGACGGCTCGCTCATGACCATGCAGACCGCCGGCGAGAAGCCCATCGAGACGATCCTGTCGGGCCCTGCCGCCAGTGTCGCCGGGGCACGATACCTGGCCGGCGTCAAAGACGCCATCGTCGTCGACATCGGCGGCACGACGACGGATACTGCCGTCATCCGCGACGGCGTCGTCCAGACGCGCGAGGACGGCGCCACCGTCGGCGGCTGGAAGACCCTCGTCAACGCCCTGGACATGCGCACGCTGGGCCTGGGCGGCGACAGCCGGATCGCTTACGAAAAGCAGCGAACCCGCATCGGTCCTCGGCGCATCGCGCCGGTGGCCTGGCTGGCCGCGCATCATGATGGCGTCGGCCGCACCCTCGACTATCTCCAGCGGCGCCTGGACTGGTTCGACACCTCCAGCGGCGGCATGGACATGCTCGTCCTCAACGGGCGAGACCACCGCCTGGCCCTGAGCGATCACGAAGCCGCCATCCTGGATGCCCTGCACGGCGGCCCGTTGTGCCTGGACGAACTGGCCCGCCGCGTCGACTGCGTCGCCTGGGAGTTGCTGCCCCTGACGCGCCTGGAGGAGAACCACATCGTGCAACGATGCGGCCTGACGCCCACCGATCTGCTGCACGCGACCGGGCAGGTGAGCCTCTGGGACGGCGCCGCTTCGCGCCGCATGACCGAGCTTTACGGAGCACTGGCCGGGCTCGACTTTCAGCAGTTCGCCCAGGACGCTCTCGATCTGTTCGTGCGGATGCTCGCACTGGAGTTGCTCAAGAAGCAGATGGACGAGCACGTCGATGCCAACGCCCTCGATCACAGCCCCGCGGGCATGGCCCTGGTACACAACCTGCTCGCCGGCGGCGGCGAGGGCTATCGCGTGCGCGTGCAACTTAAGCGACCCATCGTCGGCATCGGGGCGCCGGTGCATTTCTTCCTGCCCCAGGCCGCCGCGCTGCTGGAAACGCAGGCCATCATCCCGCCCAACGCCGACGTGGCCAATGCCATCGGTGCCGTCACCAGCTCGGTGTTCATCCAGAAACGGGTCGAGATCGTTCCCAACGAGTTCGGCCGCTACCAACTCGAAGGCCTGCCCGGAGCGGCGACATTCGCCAATCTCGAAGACGCCCAGCAGGCCGCCATCGACCTGCTGCAGCACCATGTGCGGGAACTGGCCGCCCGCGCCGGAACCAGCCAGCGCCGAGTCGAGATCCTCCTGCACGACCAGGTGGCCGCCGTCGCCGACGGCGGGCAGCTATTCCTCGGCCGCAAACTCGAAGCCCGCCTCACCGGCCGCCCCGACCTGGCGGCGCTATCCAGCTAGCCCCTATGGAGTGCGGCAGCAGCAGCAGCCGCTTTGGCTGTTGTTGGGAAGGTTTGTGAATAAAACGCGTTTGTCTCTGCGGCCGAAAAACATCCAAAGCGGCAGCTGCTGCTGCCGCACTCCATAGTAGTCACGCCATGGGGCCGCGGATGGATGGATGGGTGGATGGATGGGGATTGGGGTGCCATGGCGGCCGTTGTTCAGCCGCCATGCTCGCGCGGAACACTCAGGGACATGGCGGCTGCGAAACGGCCGCCATGGCACCCGGTCGTCTGCGCAGCAAGATGCCCGGGGTCGCCATGGGCTCGCGAAATAATTACAATAAAGTCAGAAGAAACCGCCGTCCTCCTGCGTCATAGTTCCGGGCCGCCCGTTGGGCGGCTGCAGCAGGTGAAGAATGAAGCCATTACGGCAGGTCTGGCTGGCAACAGCCTGCGCGGCGATTACGCTCGTCGCGCAGGGGCGGGCCGATCTGCCCACAGGCGAGCCGGCATCGCGTGCGGCCAGTTCCCGCTCGGCTGGCTCGCGCCCCGCCGACGAGATCACCCGCCGGCGCGTGCAGGCGCTGATCAAGGACTTGGACTCCAAAACCCCCTTGCAATGCCTCCAAGCCGCCACGGACCTGGGCGAATATGGCTCCCACGCCCGCTCGGCCGTGCTGCCCCTGGCCAGGAAGCTCACCGATTCTGAATGCTCCGGCGCCGCCGCACGGTCGCTGGCGTATATTCTCTCCGTCGGCGGCCCGCTCGAAGCCCAGAGTCGCGCCCAGTTGATGGAGACCGTATTGGGCGGCAGCAAAGACGCTCTGGCAGGATATCTGGCCTACGTTTCCGATACGTGCCCCGAAGGCGATTCCGATTTCCCCGCCCTGGTAGCCGCTCATCTCCACGACCCGGATCGCAACGTGAGGCTTGCCTGCGTCACAGCCTGCAGGCGGTTAGGCCAAGCCGCGCGATTCAGCCGCCCGGCCCTGGTGGTCCTTCTGGACGATCCGGATGACTATGTTCGCGATGCCGCCCTGGAAGCAATCGAGAACCTCGGTCCGGCCCCGGACCTGATCGGCGTACTTCGAAAGTTGCTCAAGACTGAATCCCAACAGGCATTGGCCCTGAAGATGATCGACGATCTTGGCCCCGGCGCGCGGGCGGCATTGCCGGAACTGGTCGATGTGCTGGCTCACAACAACGACAGCGACTTGAGGCGGCCGGCCGGGGCGATTCTTCGCAAACTGGCCGGCGAGAGCTTTGAGGCGGTCTTCAAGGCCATGGTCGCGATGAAGGACACCAATGACGAAATTGACGCGCTGCTGATATGGCACAGCGACGACCCAGCGGTTCAGCAATCGCTGACGGCGGCCGCTCTCAAGTACCTCCAGCACCCCCAGCCCCTGATCCGCAAACAGGCCCTGCGGGCCCTGAAGGGGAATTATTCGCCATCGGCCATCGAGCCTGTGGCAAAGACTCTCACTGATGCCGACCCCTGGGTGCGGGTTCTGGGCGCCGAGGTGCTGGCCCGCTTTGCGGCGGGCCTGGCCGACCAGCCCATTCCAAAGACTCTGGCAGAGGCCCTGACCGCCGCTTCCCAGAGCCCGGATCGCGCCGTCCGCGCCGCGGCGGTTGCTTTCCCTGAAGGACCGCTCAACGACTTCGCGCTGAACCTCTGCATCAAGGCCGCCGCCGATCATGCCCTTGAGCCTGAGCCGCCCGAATCGCCTGGGCAGGACGACCCGCCCAAGGACAAGCCCGAGTCTCCCAAGCGGGTCAGTCTCGCTGCCCTGGAGACATTGGCCAAGCTGGCCCCAACGCAGCCCCCGGCCGCACGGGCGGTGCAGACGGCCCTGCTATGCCCCGACCCGGCCGTTCGTGCCGACGTCGTCGACGTGCTGATCCGTCGCGGCGAGGCGGAAATGCGAAACGCGCTGCTGGCCAAATCGCTGGCCGATCCGTCATCGGCCGTGCGCGGCGCAGCCGTGCAAGCCTACCTCTACTGGATTGACAATGTCCAGCGCATGACTCCATGGCACGCCAGGCGGATGGCGCCTCTCATCCTCGATGAAAGCCTTTCCACCGAACTTCGATGCGCGCTCATCCAGGGGCTGGGTAACCGTCGCGGCGCCAGACCTTTCCTGACAGCCGCCGCCGGCAGCGCCGACGGCGAGGTGCGGTCCATGGCTCTGATGGCCATGCAAGTGCCCGACCCGATAGCGATACTGCTGGCGGCATCGGCGCAAGGCCGCAGCATCGCCATCGATCTCGCACACGGTTCGCTGCCATCTGTCTCCTACGCGATTATTTCCCCGTTCCTGCCGAGCTTTCCAAGCGACGATGCGCCGGCCAAGCCCACAGGCACGCCCGCGCAAGTCGCGGGGTGGATCGTGGAAAACCTATTCTCGGAAAGTGGCTCCACGGTCCGTAAGGCCAGGGCCATCCTGCTCGGCATGAGCGATCAGGAACTGCAGATCGCCCTGAGAATGCTGGGCGAAAGACTCGGCCAGGACGGAGCCGCCGAGGCCCTGATCATGCTGGGGCCTGCTTCCATTCCTGTGCTGACAAAGGCACTGGACACAGTGCAGAAAGACGCCCGCCGTCAGGCAGCCTTCGCACTGTCGATCGTAGATCCGGATAACGCCAGGGGTGTCCTGTGCCTGGCCCAGATGGTTCAACAGGATCATGACGCCCAAGCCCTGACGCTGCTGGGCAAGTTGGGTGTTCGGGCCGCCCCGGCGACGGCGGTCTTGCTCAACGCCGCTCAAGACGATAGTCCGACCTTCGCCGCCCTGGCGGTCAATGTCCTGGCGCGGGCGGCGGCAGATGATCCTGCCGTCAAGGCCGCGCTGCGCGACGCCCTGTCCGACAGCCGCCTGTCGGTCCGCAAGGAAGCCGTCAACGCCGCCCACGCCACCGCCCTGCAGGACCCCGCCGCAGTCCGCCTTCTGGTACAGAAGCTTTACGACGAAGACCCCGACGTCGTGCGCCGGGCCATCTATGCTCTGTGCGATGCCAAACTCACCGCCGAACTCCGCAATGACTTGACGACGTTTCTCAGCCGGCAACACAGGCCGGAAATCCGCTTCCACGCCGCGCGGGCTCTCTTTCGGACGGATCCCAAGTCGCGTCTGCTCACCCAGGAATTGCTGGCGGCGGCTGAAAACACCTCCGGGATCTATTCAAGCGGGGCCAGCAGTGAGGCATTCGCGGCCCTGGCCGACAAGAAACCCCACCCGGATCTGGTCTTGCCGGTCCTGCGGCGGATGAAAGAAGGCGGCGATGAAAGAGCCGCATACGTGCTGGCCGCATACGAGCCCGTCACTACAGAACGCGTGGTTGCGTCGACATTCGCCCGCTTTGGCAGCCTGCGTATGTGGCTGCGGGAAGATCCGAACGATGTGCTGACCAGGGCCGGCGACGATGCAAAGATCCTGGCGGCAATTGTGGAAGGACTTCGCGACGCCGACAGCGAGACCGGCATGGCTATTGCCGAGGCACTGAGTTCAGGCAAGTTCAAAGCCGACTATGCCGCGGCCCACCTTCGCGCCATGCTGCTGCGGGAAGATTTCCCGCCTGATCACCGCATTGTCTATGGATTGGCCCTGCACCGCATCACCCCCGCCGACGCAACGCCGCTGCGAAAGATCGTGGAGATCATGCAGGATCCCTGGTGCCATCGGCGAACCACACATCGAGCCCTGAGTATCCTGGCGGACATGGGACCTGCGGCACAGCCGGCACTGGAGGCGATCAAGAAGCTTCCGACGTCAGGCATGGTCACCGCCTGGGCCATTCTCCGAATAGACACCCGCGACCGCCTGGGCAGGGCCCTGCTGCTGCGCGAGTTCGACCGCCGGGCCAATGAACGCCCTGCCCTGGCTCTGGCACGCATACTTGGGCCCCGGGCTGACATTGCAGGCGAGAAAATCAAAGCCCTCACGCACCGTCGTGACTTGGGAACAATGGCTGGCTTGACCCTGGCGTCCGTTCAACCGGACAATGCCGAGGCCGTGATCGCAGCGCTTGATTTCTTTATCCGATCGATCGCTACTGACAGCTACGACATCCATTCGGATTTTGTCCGTTGGGGCGAGAGTGAAGGCTCCCTTGCAAATCGCATCTACAAAGAAACCAATGCCCAAGTCATGGCATGGAGAACTCTTAGCGGAGAGCGGGCCGGCGATGTGATTCTCCCGGCGGCGATCAAGGTGCGATCGAAGCTGGCTGCACAGATCAGTTCGCAGAAGCAAGCCGCCTCGCGCCCCGCACCGGCGTCACGCGGGCAGTAGCCTCCACCGCTCACTCCACCGTCCGCACGCACTTGCCTTCGAGGCCTTGTTTGCTGTGGTGCAGTTCAAGGTCACCTTCGGGTTGGCGGCGGAGGTCGTCGGGGACGGCCCGGCCGATGGGGCCTCGGCCAATCGAGATTCCGCCGTCGACGAAGTACAGGGCGCCGGTGACGAAGCTGGCGTCGTCGCCGGCGAGGAAGGCGAAGACGCGGGCGGCTTCCTCGGGCGTTCCGCGCCGGCCCATGGGGGTGGCGTCGAGGATGTCCTGCTCCATCTGCTCGGTCATGGGGCTGACCTCGACGTCATGCCACTGCGTGTCGATGGGCCCGGGGCAAACGCAGTTGGCCCGAACGCCGTAGCGGGCCTGCTCCTGGGCGAGGCTTCGCGTGAAGGCGTGAATCCACCCCTTGGAGCCGCCGTAGGGCGCGCATCGCGGCTGACCTAGCAGCCCGGCCTCGCTGCCGGTGCAGATGACGCACCCGCGCCGGCGCCTCAGGTGCGGCAGGGCGTAATGCGTCATCAGGAACACCGAGCGAACGTTCATCCGCATCATGTAGTCGAAGTCCTCGATGGGAAAGGCGTCGACCTCGGCGACGGTCTGAAACGTGCCGGCGTTGTTGACGAGAATGTCGAGCCCCCCGAACGCCTCGACGGCGCGCTGCACGCAGCCCTGAGCATGAACGGCGTCGGATACGTCGCCGCTGTAGGCCTCGGCCTGGCCGCCGGAGTGGCGGATGGCCCGGGCCACCTCCTCGACCGGGTCGTCGGCCAGGCCGTTGACCAGCACCGACGCGCCGAGGCGGGCGAAGAGGGTGCTGACGGCCTCGCCGATCCCTGTGCCCCCGCCGGTCACGATCGCCACTTTATGCTCCAGACTGCCCATGGTCTTACCCCTCCGTGATATCCGAAGTATATCCGCATTATCATTGAAGCCGCGAACGCGGATGGACGATCAACTAAGCGGGAATAGCCCGTCCGGGCCAGTCGTCTTGTGAAAGGAAACGACATGCTGAGCAAAGTTTACTGCGGGATGGTAATCGGGGTTGTTGTGATCGCGTGCGCGGCCGGCTGCGATAAGAATGCCGGTCCCGCGAAACAACCTGGGACCGTCGCGGTGATCGATCTGGACAAGATCGCCAACGGCATCGGCGTGTTGCAGCGCATCAATGAAGCGACCAGCACCGACAGCGCCAACGCACAGCAGCAACTGGTGGGCTTGCAGAACCGCCTGCAAGCGGAACTGAACCAGGCGGTCACCAAGGCCGGCGCCACGCCCACCGATGAACAGAAGCGCAATCTCGAACAGATGCGCATCAACGGCATGGGCATGCTGGAACGGGCCCGCCGCCAGCTCAGCGAAGAAGTCGCCCGCCGTCGCGCCACGGCCCTCAACGACTTCCGCCAGCAGGTCGCCCCCATCGCAAAGAACATCGCCAAGGAAAAGGGATTCGACCTCGTCGTCATCAAGGCCGACGTGATCCTGGCCATGGACGACGAAGTGGATATCTCCGAACCGGTGCTGCAGGAAGTCAACACCCTCACCAAGGCCGGACGCTTCCGCACGTTCGTTCCCCAGCCGCCGGTGACCACCGCCCCCGCGGCCCCGCCCGCCCCCGCCGCCGGAACGCGATAACCGCTCGATACGCCCACACCCGGGCGGCCGCCGCGACTAACCCCGCGCCGGCCGCCCGTTCTATTTCGCAACTCCGGGCTGGAGCAGATACTTCCCTATTCCGGCGATGCTCATGAAAGATCTCCACCCTATCGCTTCACCATCAACTCCGCGTTGTCGACCCACATCGCGTAGTACGGCCTTTTGCTGTCGGCCCGCTGCATCAGCAGCAGGAACGGCGCGTCGAAGATCATGATGTGCCGCGGGCGAGGCTCACTGCTGCAACCGATCGACACGTGCGACTCGCTCCGCAGTCGAACGCCCTTCTCGTCCATCTCAAAGCGGATGTTCTGCACGGCCGCCAGGATCTGAAGATCTTTGGCGACCGCCGGGTCTTTCGACACCAGGTGCAGCCCGCGCAGCTCGCGAAAGTTCCGCGTCACGTCGAAGTTGAACTTGGGTACCACCAGCACGTCCGCCCAGGTCATTTTGACCGGCGGCTCCTCCAGGCGCCGCTGCACCTCCGCGATCGTTTCAGCCAACGTCGCCGCCGGGCGCACCTTGGCCAGAATCAGCCGGTCCCGCTTGTCCTTGACGGCCAGGTCCACAACAAAATCGCTCTGATTCTGGTAGTCGAAAATAGCCACCTGCTCGTACATGTGCTGGTGGCCGCTCTTGAACTCGCGCGTCCCGAAGCTCTCAACCTTGCTGCCGGCGAACACGAGCGGTTCGCTGAGTTTCTCAAAAGGCACGGGAAACTCCAGGTGCTTGAAGAGGTAGCTGTACGCCACGATATCCTGCGGGCGCGGGGTCAGGTCGAATGAGGGCTTGAAGCGCGGGCTGGCTTTGCCCTTGAAGGTCTGCGCCAGCGCCGAGTCGATCCTGCCAAATATCCCGTCGCGGACGAACCCGGCCAGTGCCACGTAGGATTCCCTGTCGAGGTCGTCTCGCGTGAAGGTTCGGTTATTCAGTGCATCCACCATCGGCGGCTGGAGAAGAAAACGCGGCGGTTCCTTGATCAGGTCGCCGATCTCGTTCCACGCCAGTTGGAACGTCCCGCACCAGATCACGTTCTTGCCCGGCCTGATCGGCTGCTGCGGCGTCGCAACTATCGTGGTGGACTTGAGGTCATAGTCCTGGGCAACCAGTGGTTTGCGGCCGCCAAAGAAGGAATCGAAGTCATGGGGTCCGCAGGAAGCGCCCACAAGCATCATCCCCAGAAGGACTACAACGATCAGAGGCCCGGCGAGCTTTCGCACAGTCTTCACGATCAAGTCTCCTATGGACCCCAAAATGTCGCCCATTTGCCGCGATGGGCAGCATGCTACCGCGCCGCAGGGGGCGGGGCAAGAAATCGGGTGCGGCTGGGGTGCCGCGCGGGAGGCGGGTGCCACGCACAAGGCCGTTGTGCGTGTCTCTGATCGCCCAGGCAGGGGGAGCATGGGCGGGACGCCCATGCCACACAGCAAGAGCATGGGCGGGACGCCCATGCCACACAGCAAGAGCATGGGCGGGACGCCCATGCTACTCACGGGCGAGACGCCCGTGCTACGCTCGTGCGGCGGCGAAAAGCCTTGACCGCCTGGGCGGTTGGGGGTAAAAGGTGCTGTTTACAACTGCAGATGCGCTAAGCGCCTGCGGTGAAGTCGAATATCGATATGGCGTTCAGGGACATGGCGGGTGGGAATCGCCCGCCATGGCACCCGGGATTGCGTTTGGTGCATGGTCCTGGTCACTGAAGTGATCAGGCCGTGGAATGTCTGTACTTGTGCGCGAACGAGGAAGAATCACAGCCTGGAAAGGCTGTGCCACGAGATGAGCGAGAACGGTCCTAACAACGTCGATCCGAAGCTGGCGGGGCTTCGGCGGGAAATCGACCAGCTCGATCAGCAGATCGTCGAGCTGCTCAATGCCCGCGCGCGCGTCGTCGTCGAGGTCGGCAAAACCAAGCAGGCCGGCAAGACCCCCGTCTACGCGCCGGACCGAGAGCACGCCATCTTCCAGCGGCTGGCCGAATTGAACAAAGGCCCCCTGCCCCAGGTCACCCTCAAGGCGATCTATCGCGAGTTGATGAGCGGATCGTTCGCCCTCGAACGCCCGCTGCGAATCGGCTATCTCGGCCCACAGGGCAGCTATTCGCAGATGGCCGCCCAGCGCAAGTTCGGCGCGTCGGTGGAGTACCTGCCGCTGGCCGACATCCGCGCGGTGTTCGAGGAAGTCTCGCGCGGGCACTGCGACCTGGGCATCGTGCCCATCGAGAACTCCGTCGGCGGCGGCGTCATCGACACGCTGGACTGCTTCATCGACGCCCACGTCTACATCTGCGGCGAGGTCATCCTCGACGTGCATCACAATCTGCTGGCCAACTGCCCCCCCGAGCAGATCGCCACCATCGCCTCAAAACCCGAGGTCTTCGCCCAGTGCCGAAACTGGCTGGGAACCTTTAAGAAGGTCGACCTGCTCCCCGTGGCCAGCAGTTCCAAGGCCGCCGAGATGGCCGTAAGCACGCCGGGCCTGGCGGCCATCGGCTCGACGATGGCGGCCGAGCACTACGGCCTGCACATCGTCTTCAACAACATCGAGGACAATCCCAACAACATGACGCGGTTTTTCGTGATATCGCCCACGCCGGCCAACCGCACCGGCAACGACAAGACGGCGATCATGTTCTCGACCGCCCACCGCGCCGGGGCGTTGGTGGCGGTGCTGAACGTGTTCTCCGCCCACGGGATCAGCCTGACCAACATCGTGACCCGCCCCAGCAAGCGGCGCAACTGGGAGTACTACTTCTTCGTCGACGCCGAGGGTCACTGCGACGACGCGAACTTTGTCCAGGCGCTGGCCGAAGCCCGCTCGCACTGCGGCGAACTGCATGTGCTGGGCAGCTTTCCCCAGGCCCGCCAGAACGTTTGAACCAAGGAGCCCCGATGCCCCGCAAGCTTTTTATCGCCGGAAACTGGAAGATGAACACCTCCTGCCAGTCCGCGGCCGCTTTGGCCAAAGCACTGGTCGAAAAGGTCGGTCAGACCACGGCCGTCGACGTCGCGGTGGCCCCGCCGTTTGTGTACCTGCCGGCGGTGTCGGCGGCGCTGGCGGGCAGCCGGATCGGTCTGTCGGGGCAGAACATGTCGTGCGAAAACGACGGCGCGTTCACCGGCGAAATCTCCGCGGCGATGCTCAAGGACGTCGGATGCCGCTTCGTGATCCTCGGGCACTCGGAGCGCCGGCACGTGATCGGCGAGACCGACGAGTTCATCAACCGAAAGGTCCGCAAGGCTTTGGCCGATGGACTTGAGGTGATCTTCTGCTGCGGCGAGTTGCTGGAAGAGCGCCGCGCTGGAGCGACGATGGACGTCGTGACGCGCCAGGTGACGGTGGGTCTCTCGCAGGTGACGGCAGCCCAGATGGCGTCGGTGACGGTGGCGTACGAGCCGGTCTGGGCGATCGGGACGGGCGAGACGGCCACCCCGGCCCAGGCGCAGGAGGTTCACGGACAGTTGCGTGCGCTGCTGGGGAGGATGTACGATGCCGCCACGGCAGAGAAGGTTCGCATCCAGTACGGCGGTTCAGTGAAGCCCTCCAATGCCCGCGAGCTGATGGCCCTGCCGGATGTCGACGGCGTGCTGGTGGGCGGGGCGTCGCTCAAGGCCGAAGATTTTGTCGCGATTGTCAATGCCGGACTCTAACGGCTAACCGGAGTTGAAAGAGAATAGACATGGATACATTCCTGGCGACCTTATTCATCCTCGTCTGCGTGCTGCTGATCATCGTGGTGCTGCTCCAGAAAGGGCGCGGCGGCGGGCTGGGCTCGGCGTTCGGCGGCCTGGGCAGCAGCGCCTTCGGGACGCGCGTCGGCGACGTGCTGACGTGGGTGACGATCATCCTGACGGCCGTCTTCCTGATCCTGGCGGTGCTGACGAGCATGCAGTTCCGCCCCAAGGCGGGCGTCGTCGTCACGCCGGAGTTCAATCCGCCCTCGGCGCGGCCTTACACGGACAACGTCTTCGTGAAGATCCGCTCGGCGACCCCCAAGGCCAAGATCCACTACACCCTTGACGGCAGCGAACCGACGGAGTCGTCGGACGAATACACCGGCAGGGACGTTAATCTGCCCATCGCCGGAACCGAAGGCGTCACCATCAAGGCCCGCGCGTTCCGCAGCGGCTGGAAACCCAGCGAGATCGCCTCGAGCTATTACGGACCGCACTGGCCGGCCACGCAGCCGGCAGCGACGCGGCCGCAGAGCCAACCGGCCACGACCGGCGCGGCTGCACGTTAGAATTACACATCGGAAACACGCGAATGATGAATTCGATGACCGGTTTTGGGGCCGCGCAGGGACAGGTCTGCGGGGCGGAGTTCAACGTCGAGGCGCGCTCCGTCAACAACCGCTACCTCAAAACGCTGCTGCGCCTTCCGGACGCCTTTTCCGCGCTTGAATCGGAAGTCGAATCGCTCCTGCGGGCCAAAATCTCCCGCGGAACCGTCCAGCTCTTCGTCGGCATGAAGCTCGCCGGCGACCAGGCGGCTTCGGCTGTCAATACCGCCGCCTTGTCCGCCTACCTCGACCAGATCAAGACCCTCGAGATCGAGGCCAACCCCACGCTCCGCATCGACCTGGGCGCCATGCTCCTGCTTCCGGGCGTGTGCCAGCCGCCCGAGTTGGACCGCCTGCGCGAGCAGTCGCGCGACGGTCTGCTCAAGCTCATCACCGCGGCGCTGGACCAGATGATGACGATGCGCCGCCGCGAGGGCGAGGCCCTCAAGGCCGACCTGCTCCGCAATTGCAGCGTCGTCGAGGCGTCGCTGGCCCAGGTGTCGGCCCGGGCGGACGTATCGGTCAAGGCCTACCAGCGCCGCCTGCTCGACCGGGTGGCGGAGCTGACGGGGCAAAGCGGCATCACCGTCGACGCCGAGGCGCTGGCCCGCGAGGTGGCGATCTTCGCCGAGCGATGCGATATCGCCGAGGAGATCTCGCGCCTGACCGCGCACCTCGACCAGTTCCGCCAGAGCATGGACACGCCCGAGCCCGTCGGGCGAAAGCTCGACTTCATCGCCCAGGAACTGCTCCGCGAGGCCAATACCATCGCCAGCAAGGCCGCCGACGCGGAGATCGCCCGAGCGGTCGTCGACATCAAGACCGCCATCGACCGCATCAAGGAACAGGTTCAGAATATCGAGTAACGTCACGGGCGCCGAAGCCTATGCCTGAGAACAAACCTGGAAAACTCGTGGTGGTGACCGGACCGGCTGGGGTCGGAAAGAGCACCATCCTGCGCAGCGTCCTGGAGACCACCGGCGCGCAGTTCAGCATCTCGGCGACCACCCGGCCGCCCCGACCGGGCGAACGCAATCATCGCGACTATCATTTCATCGACGTGCCCACCTTCGAGGGGATGCGCGACAACGGCGAACTGCTCGAATGGGCCAAGGTTTTCGACAACTACTATGGAACGCCGGCCGGGCCGATCTGCGAAGCCATCGATGCCGGGCGCAGCGTCATTCTGGACATCGACCTCCAGGGCGCCCGGCAGGTGCATGCCAAGTGCCCCCAGGGCGTGTTCGTGCTGATTCTGCCGCCCGACCACCAGACGCTGGTGGCCCGCCTGACCGGACGCGGCACCGAAGACGAGCAGCAACTTAAGATCCGCCTGGCCAAGGCGCAGCAAGAAATCGAAGCCGCCCAGGCCAGCGGGCTGTATAATCACCAGATTGTCAACGACGACCTCCAGCGAGCGGTCCGTGAACTTGTTGAAATCGTAACGCAGGGAGCACCCCAGCAATGATCGAAGCCCTCAAAAGCGAAGAAATCGTCCGTAAGGTCGGCGGCAAGTTCCGCCTGACAGCCCTGATCCAGCGCCGCTTGTCCGAGATCGTGCTGGGCTCGCGCCCGCTCGTCGAGCGCAAGCCCGGAATGACCGACATGGAAGTGGTCATCGAGGAAATCCTCCAGGACAAGATCGCCATCGACTACGAACATTCAGAAATTGCCAAGCCGCGATAGTGAGATTGCGGATTTGGGATTGCGGATTGCGGATTATCTGAGAGATCCGCATGGCGTTCAGGAGCAGGAAATCCGCAATCCGAAATCAAAAATCCGAAATTCATGCGTCGGTTCAGCGCTGCGGAGAATTCCATGGCGAAATCGAGCGACAAAACGCTATCCGGGTACGAAGTCCTGCTCTGCGTCAGCGGCGGGATCGCCTGCTACAAGACGGCCGATCTGGCCAGCAGCCTCGTGCAGGCCGGCGCCGGCGTCAATGTCGCGATGACCGACTCGGCCACGCAGTTCATCGGGCCCATCACGTTCCAGTCGCTGACGGGGCGGCGCGTCTACACCAGCATGTGGATCGCCCCGCAGGAGTATTCCGCTCAGCACATCGCCCTGACGGAACTGGCCGACCTGATGGTGATCGCCCCGGCCACCGCCGATATCCTGGCCAAGATGGCCTGCGGACTGGCGGATAATCTGGTCTCGACGCTGGCGCTGTCAGCCCACGGCGCCTGCCCGATCCTGGCCGCCCCGGCGATGAACACCCGCATGTGGACCGCCCCGGCGATGCAGGACAACATGAAGACTCTCATCTCGCGCGGGCTGGAGGTTGTCGGACCCGCCGAAGGGCGCCTCGCCTGCGGAACCATCGGCAACGGCAGAATGTCAGAACCCGACGACATCTTCCAGACCATCAGCGACCTGCTCAGGAAGAACCCGCCCAAGAATCGAAGATAGGGCTCTAAAAGGCAAATGAAAGTCCGGAATGCCATCAAGTTGATTCTTGCCGACGGATGGTATCAGGTCGCTCAACGGGGAAGCCACCGTCAGTTCAAACATCCGCACAAGCCTGGACGTGTTACAATAGCAGGCAAGCCTTCAGAAGACCTGGCGCCAGGGACCTACAATAGCATATTGAAGCAGGCCGGGCTGAAAGGATACAGACCGTGAACTATTTGGTGATTATCGAAAAAGCGGATCATAATTACTCCGCCTACGTTCCCGATCTGCCAGGGTGTGTCGCCACGGGCAAGACTCGGGCGGCCGTTCGCAAGGCTATACAAACTGCCGTCAAAATGCATCTGCAAGGAATGCGTGAAGATGGCGAGCGAATCCCCAAACCACATGCCCAGGCAGAGATGCTGGACGTAGCTTGATCGCAACTCTATGCGCATCATCGTGACAGCCGGGCCTACGCGGGAATATATCGATCCCGTGCGATTCATCACCAACGCCTCCAGCGGACAGATGGGCTATGCCGTCGCCACCGCGGCGGCCGCGGCGGGGCACCAGGTCACGCTGCTGTCAGGACCGGTCCATCTGCCGCCGCCGCCCCACTGTCGCGTCGTCCCATTCGTCAACGTAGATGACCTTCAGGCCGCACTGGCCGAGCGCTTCGCCGACTGCGACGCGCTGGTAATGGCCGCGGCTGTAGGCGACTTCCGCCCCGAACGCCCCAGCGGCCACAAGCTCTCGCGCAGCGCCGGGGCGATCGACCTGCATCTGATCCCCACGCAGGACATCGTCGCGGGCGTAGCCGCGGGCAAACGCCCCGGACAGATCGTCATCACCTTCGCCGTTGAAGACGCCCCTCCCGAGGCCGCCGCCGCCAAGGCCCGCCGCGAACTCGAGGCCAAGCACGCCGACTACGTCGTGGTAAACATGCCCGACGCGATGGGCGCCCAAAGCTCGCAGGCATGCATCCTGTCGCGCGATGGCGTCATCCTGCCCTGGGGCGCACGCCCCAAGAGCGACCTCGCCGCCGAAATTGTCTCGCTGCTGCGCCAAGCCCAGGGATTATAATCCCTGAGCCTCAACAGCACGAAGGAGCCCCCCCCATGCGCAACTGGTTGCACGCACTATCGGTCGTTCTGATCTTCTCCACCGCACTGAACGCCGCCCCGGACGTCGCGCCGCAGGAAAAGCCCCCGGAAGATCTGCCCGATACGAAAGAATCGGCAAAGCTCCCGCAGCTCATGCCGGCTACGGTCAGCGGCACGGTCACCCTTGACGGCAAGCCCGCAGCGGGCGTCCGCGTCACCGACGGGGCCGGCTTCGTCACCACCGACAAGGACGGCCGCTACTCCATCACGCTCGCGCCGGACCCGATGATCCCCTACACGCCGGCCCGCACGATCAGCGTCTGCTGGCCGGCCAACACCTGGCCGGTCAAAGACGCCAAGACCGGGCGCTGGAGCTGGTGGGTTCGCCTGAAGGACATCGCCCAGGCCGTGCCCGGCAAGCCCGCCCCGCAGGAAGCCAAAGACGTCAACTTTGCCCTCGTCAGCGTCAAGCAGACCTACCCGCTGTGCGTGAGCTTCGGCACCGACGCCCACGACAACTTCAGCCGGCCGCACAACTTCATGTGGATCGACGAGGCCGCTGAGGCCGGCAAGCACGTTGACGTGGCCGTCGACGGCGGCGACATGGGCTACATCGGTCTTGGCAACGCCAACGACGCGTACACGGCCATCAGCAAGTTCGCCGACCAGTCGCCGGTGATGATGCTGCACCTGGTGGGCAATCACGATGTGGTGGGCATCCACAGCCGCTGGTGGAAGACGCCGCATGAGCTTTCCGGCAACGGGGCCTTCACCAAGTACCTCAATCCGGTCCGCTGGTCGTTCGACATGGCGGGGGTTCACTTCGTCGGCATGGATTGGGCGCTGGAGGACGAGAAAGGCCACATCCAACTGGGCATCTCGGACTCCGCGCTGGACTGGCTGGAAAAGGACCTCGCCGCCCAGCCCAAGGGCACGCCGGTCTACCTGCTGGTTCACCAGCAGTGGAGCCCCCACCAGCGCTTCTACCAGTTGCTGGACAAGTACAACGTCAAGCTGACCCTCGGCGGGCACTCGCACCGCAACATGTATCTCAACGACGCCCCGCCCAAGCCCGGGCAGGTCCAGCACTGGACCAAGATGAGCGAGTACACGCTGCTGTACGTCCACAAGGACGGCGACTTCGAGTTCGTCGACCGCTGCATCTACGAAGGCGTCCGCAAGTACTGGGACCAGCACTGGGGCCATCACGGCAGGGCCTGTGCGCTTTATCACGAATGGCCCCAGGGCGATCCGGCGTTCAAGGGCAAGCACAACGCCGTCAAGAACGTCAAGCTGACCAATGGGAGCAAAACGATCGAGCCGGTGGGCGAAGAGACCTTCGACGTCCGCGTCGGCGCCCGGGCGACAGGCATCGATCCTGCCAAGCTCCCGCGGCCTACCACACTGGATGTTCTCCAACCGGCCTCCCGCTGGGGAGTGCGCATCACCGGCGCCGATGGCGCCGTGCAGACCGTCACGTACGACATCAAAAAGCAACGCCTGAACATGATGGGCCTGGAGACGTACTTCAACCCGATCATCCCCAAACGCGGCGGCGTCAAACCCCTCACGCCCGAAGAGACCGCCAACGAAGGCTCCGAAAGCGACTGGGTCGAGATGCGCCTGCTGGTCATGCCCGACCGCGTGCGGGTGCTGGTCAACGGGCGGCTGCACTATCAGAAGTACGTCACGGTCGGCAAGGCGGCGCAGATCGAGTATTTTTGCGAGGATGGGACGGCCGAGTTCGGCCGCGTGGACGTCTGGTCGCACCCCTGGCCCAACTACAAGCCCCGCCCCTGCGCCAACAGCGGTTAGTGCGTGTCGCGGACGTCTCGTCCGCGTAGCACGGGCGTCCCGCCCATGAGTAGCACGGGCATCTTGCCCATGCCCTGCCGAATTCTCAGCGATCGGGGACACGCACAACGGAGTTGTGCGTGGCACCCACCCATCGCGACTCTTCTCACGCCGCGCGGTCGCGCATCGCCGCGGCTACGGCGTCGGTGAATTGCTGCATCAACCATTGCTGGGTGAAGGTCTTTTCTCGACTGGCGGCGCCTTTGAGCTGCATGTACACCGCCAGCGGGAGCATGATCGCCACGGCGTCGCGGCCGGTCACTTGTCCACACAGGCGGGCGAGCACTTCGGCCATGCTGACGGCTGCCTCTTGGGGCGTCGAGGCGTCGGCGGCGTCGGCGCACTTTTTGGGGGTTCCGACGACAGAGTGCTCGCGGCAGACCAGCGGGCGGTCATCATAGATGGCACACGCGTCGTCTTTGAGGAATGGACAGGCCAGGTCGAGCGAGCGGTACCACGCGCTGAGCTGCGAGGCGTCAGCCCCGCGCGGCGCCGGGCGGCGCAGGAGCGTCAGGGCGGCCTTTTCGATTCGATCTTCGATCGCCCGCCGCAGCCGGGGCGGCATGGCCATCACGCGCGAGGCGATCACTCTGGCCTCCGGCGGCGAGACGCTGACCAGGTAATAGCAGCAGGCGCTGCAGCCTTTGCGGCACGGGCTGCGGCCTGCATCGCGCTGGGCGGCCAGCCTGTCGGCCAGCGCCCGCGCGGGAGCGACCAGATCCGACAACCGTGCTCGTGTTGTGCCGCTGCGGCGGTTTGCCATCATTCACCCACCAGCTTTATCGGCTGATCCGGGCGGCGGTTTTAGCTGCACCAAGCCCAAATGAAATTGGAAATTGCAAATTGGCAATTGGAAATTGCCCGCGGCTTCTGGTACCCTTCCGCTCTTACCAACCCCCCGGCGCGTGGCCGGGCTTAAGTTAAGTATTACCGAGCAACAGGAGCAAGACCCATGGCAGTGTCACCGATGAAGGTCGGCGTCATCGGCTGCGGCGCCATCAGCGGCGCGTATTTCGATGCAGCAAAGCGATTCCCCGTTCTCCAGATCGCCGCGGCTGCGGACCTCGATATGGAGCGGGCGGCGGCCAAGGCCAAGGACAACAATTGCCGCGCCTGCAGCGTCGCGGAAATCCTCAGCGACCCCGAAATCAAGATCATCCTCAACCTGACGATCCCCAAGGCGCACTACGAGATCGCCATGAAGTCCATCGAGGCCGGCAAGCATGTTCATGCCGAGAAGCCCCTGGCCGTCGACCGCACGCAGGGCAAGAAGATCGTCGAGGCCGCCAAGGCCAAGGGCGTCCGCGTCGGCAGCGCGCCGGACACGTTCATGGGCGCCGGCATCCAGACGTGCATCAAGCTCATTGATGACGGCTGGATCGGCACGCCGCTGGGCGCCACGGCGTTCATGACCTGCCGCGGGCACGAGAGCTGGCATCCCGATCCGGAGTTCTACTACGAAATCGGCGGCGGACCGGTGCTCGACATGGGCCCGTACTATCTGACGGCTTTGGTGGCGATGCTCGGACCGGTAAAGCGCACCGCGTCGTTCTCGAAGGCCTCCTTCGAGTACCGCACCATCACCAGCGCCAAGAAGTTCGGCAAGAAGGTCAAGGTCGAGGTGCCCACGCACGTGGCGGGCAGCCTTGACTTCGCCAACGGCGTGCTGGGCACGATCATCATGAGCTTTGATGTCGTCGGCGCGCAACTGCCCCGCATCGAGATCTTCGGCTCCGAAGGCACCATCAGCGTTCCCGACCCCAATGCCTTCAGCGGGCCCATCCACGTTCAGCGCCTTGGCGGCGAGCGCCAGCAGGTGCCGTTCAGCCACATTTACGCCGAGAACAACCGCGGTATCGGCGCCGCCGACATCGCGTACGCCGTGCAGTCCGGGCGCCCGCATCGCTGCAGCGGCGAGATGGCCTACCACGTGCTGGACGTCATGCAGGCCCTCAACGAGGGCGGCACGCAGACCATCGCCAGCACCTGCCACCGGCCCGCCCCGCTGCCCCTGGGCCTGGTCAGCGGACAGCTTGACGAGTAAGTTCGACGTTCGACATTCGAAGTGAAAAGGCCCCCGGGTTCGCCTGGGGGCCTTTTGATTTCGGATTGCGGATTTCGGATTGTTGATTTCGGATTGCGGATTGAACAACATCGTCCTTGCCCTCCAATGCCTCCCGTCTTCCCCGTCCTTATCCCTCCTCAGCGTCCTCTGCGACCTCAGCGGCTACGTTCCCGCCACGGAATCGCTCAAGCCTTTCGCCCCTGTCTTGCCGATAGGAGGGATTGTGCGCGGCGCCACAGGACGCGGGCTTTAACCTTGGGAGTGCGACGATGACCAGCTTCGTAAAGACATTGTGCGTGACGGGCGCCCTCATCTGCCTGATCGGCTGCGAGGAGCAGAAGACCATTGCCCCGCCGGCGGCCAAGGCGCCTGAAGGGCTCGTGCAGACCGCTGCCCCGACGAACGTCGCGATGACGGGCACCCGCAGCGGCATCTTCGGGCACGACGCCGCCCCCGGCGGACAGGTGGTCTATCTCATCGACCGCAGCGGCTCGATGAGCGACTCGCTGCCGATGGTCGAGCGCGAGCTGGTGGCCTCGTTCGGCTGCCTCCAGAGCGGCCAGGAGTTCCACATCATCTTCTACAACGGTCAGCCCCATGAGCTGCCCGCCGCCAGGCTGATCCCGGCGACCGACGACAACAAGTACAAAGCCTACAAGTCTGTCCAGGAAGTCAAGGCCCACGGTCTGAGCAATCCCGTGCCGGCGATGGAGCGGACGTTCCAGGTGCTGCGCCAGGGCAACGCCCAGCGCCCGCGGGTGATCCACTTCCTCAGCGACGGGGCGTTCCCGGACAATGACGAACTGCTGGCCGCCATCCGCCGCCTCAACCAGGACAAGAGCGTCCGGATCCACACCTACCTCTGCGGACAGAGCAGCCCGCTGGCGATGGCCGTCATGAAGCGAATCGCGGCCGAAAACAACGGCCGCTACGCCTACCTGACCAGCGAGTAGTCCGCCAGATCGCCCGGTTACGCGCCGACGGCGACGTTAGATGGTTTTATTTTGAGCCATTTGCTTCTCTGCGTACTCTGCGATCTCTGCGGTTCATGCAGTTTTCGGGCTAGGCCTGTCCGCTCTTGATGAACTGGCGGTAGAGACCGGCGTATTGACCGCCGAGGGTCAGGAGCTCTTCATGCGAGCCGCTTTCCACGATGCGGCCGCCGTCGAGCACCAGCACCACGTCGGCCTTGCGGACGGTGCTGAGGCGATGCGCGACGACAAAGCACGTGCGGCCTTCGAAGAGCTTTCCCAGCGAGGCCTGAATGCGGGCCTCGGTCACCGCATCGACGCTGCTGGTGGCCTCGTCGAGCAGGAGGAGTCCCGGGTCGGCCAGCATCGCCCGGCAGAAACAGATGAGCTGGCGCTGGCCAAGGCTGATCCCCGCTCCCCGCTCGCCGACGACCGTTTGCAGACCGTCAGGCATGCATTCGAGAAGGTCCAGGCAGTCCAGGCGGTTTGCGGCCGCGATGATCTGTTCCCGCGTGGCGCCGGGGCGCGCCAGGCGGATGTTGTCGGCCACCGTCCCGGTAAACAGGAAGTTTTCCTGTTGGACGATTCCCATGTGGGCGTGAAGGCTGGACGACTGCACGCGCGTCAGCGGTATCCCGTCCAGCACCACCTCGCCGCTGTCGGGCTGGTAGAACTTGGCCAGCAGACGGATGATCGTGCTCTTGCCGCAGCCGGTATGGCCGACCAGGGCGATGGTCCGCCCCGGCTCGGCGACGAAGCTGACATGGTGCAGCACCGTCCGTCCCGGTTCGTAGGCGAAGCAGACGTCGCGGAACTCGACGCGGCCTTCAATCTTGTCCAGAGCCACCGCATCGGGGGCGTCCACCCAGTCCGGGGGCGTGTCCAGCAGGCGGAAGACCCGTTCGGCGCCGGCCATAGCCGAGAGGGCGTTGTTGTACTGTCCGCCCAGTGGCCCGATGGGCTGAAAGAATATGCCCGCCAGGAAGAAGAACCGCACCAAGTCGCCCAGGTCGACGGAGTGCATCGGCGTCATTGCCAGGTAGCTGCCCAGCAGCAGGAGCATGGCGATGAAAAACTGCCCGTTGAACTCCAGCAGCGGCAGAAAGACGCCGCTGACGCGCGCCATCGCCACGCCGTGGCGCGAGTGATCGACCACCAGTTCCTGGAACAGCTCGGCGTTGAGGTCCTGCCGCACAAAGCCCTGCGTGATGCGGATGCCGCCGATCGACTCGGCCAGGCTGCTGGTCACGCGGCTGAAACTCTCCTGGATCACCCGGTGCGCGTAGCTCAGGCGCCGCGTGAATATGCGGTTGATCACCGCCAGCACCGGCGCCAGGGCCAGCACCACCAGGAACAGCCGCCAGTTCGTCCAGAGCATCAGGGCCGCGCTGACGATCATCTGCCCGCCCAGCACGAGGCTGACGAACAGCGCCTCCTGCACGCCGGTGCGCATGGCCTCGACGTCGCTGGTCAGGCGGCTGATGATCCACCCGCCCTTGATGCGGTTGAAGAAGCTCATCGTCATCGCCTGCAGGTGGTCGAAGAGGTCCTGGCGGATGTCGCGGATGACCAGTTCGCCCAGTTCCAGCGCCAGTCGGTGGCGGAAGTGCAGCGTCACCTGCGTACACGTCGCCCACAGAGCGAAAACCCCCGCCGCCCATAGCGTCCCGCCCAGGCTGCCCCCGCGGATGGGGCCCTCGATCGCCCAGCCGATCATCCACGCCAGGATCGGCAACTGGATCGACCGCGTGATCACCAGCACGACCAGCCAGTTGCGCTTGGCGCGGAAGGGCTGGGTGTATTTCGCCAGGCGGCGCACCAATCCCAGGCTCAGCGGCTTGTGAGCGTCGCTGGCGGACTGCGCGTCGATTTTGACCGGCCTGAACTTAAACATACTGCATCGTGTCGCGGGCGTCTCGCCCGCGCGTCGCGAGGGCATCCTGCCCTCGCCTAAACCGACAACTATCCTCTGTTCCGCGGATGGGACGTCCGCGGCACGAATCAGGTCATGCCCAGGATGCGCCGGCTGGTGTCGTCGGCCACCTGGTGGATGGCGGCCTGGCGGTACGGCCCCTCCTGGTTCATCAGGTCTTCATGCTTGCCCATCTGGACGATGCGTCCGCGTTCGAGCACCAGCACCAGGTCGGCGCGTTTGAGCGTGCTGAGCCGGTGGGCGATCACGAAGGTCGTGCGCCCCTTGCGCGCCGCGGTCATGGCCGAGAGTATTTCCTCTTCCGTGCGGGAGTCGATCGCGGCAGTGGGATCGTCCAGCAGCAGGATCGATGGTTCCAGCAGCAGCGCCCGGGCGATGGCCAGGCGCTGGCGCTGCCCGCCGGAGAGGTCGGCCCCGGCCTCTTGCAGCAGCGTGTCGTACCCTTGGGGCAGGGCGGCGATGAACTCGTGCGCCGCGGCGGTCTTGGCCGCCCGCTCGATCAGTTCCGGCCGGGCCTGGGGGCGACCGAACGCGATATTTTCGGCCGGCGTCGCGCTGAACAGAAAGCTCTCCTGAAAGACGATGCCGATATTCCGCCGCAGGTCGTCCAGGCTGACGTGTCGCACGTCGACGCCGTCGATGAGCACCGAACCGCCCTGGGGGTCGAAGAATCGCGGGATCAGCCCCAGCAGCGTGGTCTTGCCGGCGCCGGTAGCCCCCAGCACCGCGACCTCCTGCCCGCTGGCGACGGTGAACGTCACGTCCTGCAGAACGGGCTGGTCTTTCTGGTACCCAAACGTGACATTCCGAAACTCGACGCGCCCCGTCGCCTTGGGCAGCGGCAGCGGCCGCGGCGGGCTGGCGATCTCAAGCGGCACGTCGAGCACTTCAAAGACCCGCTTGGCGCTGATGAGGCTCTGCTGAAGGCTGTTGGTGACCGTAGCCAGCGCCTGCACCTGCCCGCTGACCTGCTGAAGCAGCCCGGCGAAGACCACCATGCCCGTCCCCAGCGCCAGACGCCCCTGAATCACCAGGTAGCCGCCAAAGCCCAGCAGCACCGCCAGGTTCAGCATCGACAGAAGCCCGATAGCCGGCGGGTATGTCGTGACGCGCCAGAAGATCCACTTCTTCTGCAGCAGCACGTGCTTCTGCTTGCGGGCGAACGTGGCCTTCTCCTGTTCCTGAAGGGCGAACCCTTTGATCACGTGGGCGCCCTGGACGTTTTCAGACACGTCCAGCACCAGGTCGTCGAACAGTTCCCGCTCGCGATGATACGCCGGCTGAACCAGCTTCGAGAACCGCCGCGCCAGCAGGTAGATCAGGGGCGTGGTGGCCAGGCAGGCGGCCGTCAGCAGCGGCTGGAGGCGCACCATGTAGACCAGGTACACGGCCATCGACACGGCCAGGATCAACACCTGCATCACGACGCCGTCGATGAACAGCCGCACGTTCTGCACGTCGCCGGTGACGCGGTTGATCAGCGACCCGGTGCTGTTGGCCTGGAAGAACCGAAGACCCAGGCGCTGGAGCTTGTCATAGACCGCCGCCCGCAGGTCGGGCACGACTTTGCCCTGGAGCAGTTGGGCCATCGCGATGCCGTACCAGCCCGTCAGGAACCCCCGCAGCAGCGCCAGCACCAGCACTCCACCGGCGATCAGCGATATCTGCAGCAGCGGCGACCAGGTCTGCGGGGGAGAGATGTCCATCGGCCAATGCGGGGGCGCTACCGTCGCCGGCGTGATGGAGTGGCGCAGAACGTCGATCCCCAGCCCGCCCAGGCCCAGCCCCGACAGCCCCATCAGCAGCAGCAGAAACTGCAGGGCCAGCACCTTGATGCACCCGCCGCGATAGCGCCAGGTCAATTCCAGAAGGCGCACAACAACCCGCCCGTCGTGGGACGAGCCTGAATCAGGCTCCTCGCTCTGCTCTGTCGTGGCCGATGCCGTGGAAGCCACGCCTGAAACCTCTTTTGAATAAGTGGTGAGTGGTGAGTTGTGGGTGGTGAGTTGTCAGAAACTCATTACTGGACTCACCACTCACCACTCACAACTCACCACTCGTTAACGCTACTTCTTGCAACCGCATTTGCAGCCGCATTTCTTCGTGTAGAAGTCGACCATTTCTTTGGTCGTCCTGGCCGGGATCTTCCCGGCCTGTCCGGCCTGGCCGAAGGCGATCATGCGCTCGCGGCAGACGACTTCCATCGCATCGCGCGCGGGAGCCATGTACTTGCGCGGGTCGAACTCGCCGGGGGTCTCGGCGAAGATCTTGCGGATCGCGCCGGTGATGGCCAGGCGGCTGTCGGTGTCGACGTTAATCTTGCGCACGCCGTGGCGGATGCCCTTCTGGATTTCTTCCAGCGGAACGCCGAAGGTCGGCTTGAGCTGCCCGCCGTACTTGTTGATGATGTCCTGCAGTTCCTGCGGAACCGACGACGACCCGTGCATCACCAGGTGCGTGTTGGGCAGGCGGCGGTGGATCTCCTCGATCAGCGACATCTTGAGCACTTCGCCTGTGGGCTTCTTCTTGAACTTGTACGCGCCGTGGCTGGTGCCGATGGCCACCGCCAGGGCGTCCACGCACGTGTCGCCCACGAACTTCTCGGCCTGCGCCGGGTCGGTCAGGTGCTGCTGGGCTTCCTCTTCGCTCAGGCCGGCGCCATGTCCGTCCTCGATGCCGCCCAGGGCGCCGATCTCGCCCTCGACGCTGACGCCGACTTTGTGCGCCGCGTCCACAACCTGGCGGGTCACCTGCACGTTGTACTCGTACGTGCTGGGCGCCTTGCCGTCGGCCTGCAGCGACCCGTCCATCATCACCGACGTGAACCCGTTCTCGATGGCCGAGAAGCAAGTCTGGGGCTTGTCGCCATGGTCGAGGTGCAGGCAGATCGGCAGCGTCGGGTTGAGCTCGACAGCCGCCAGCATCAGGTGCCTCAGATACGCGTCGTTGGTGTAGCTGCGTGCGCCGCGGGAGGCCTGGATGATCACCGGCGAATCGGTCGCCTTGGCGGCAGACATGATCGCCTGGATCTGTTCCATGTTGTTGACGTTCAGGGCAGCGACGCCATAACCGTTTTCGGCAGCGTGATCGAGCAGCACTCTCATCGGTACCAGCATGTTGACCTCTCTCCTGAAGTTCTCTAGGGTGGTGACTTCACCATCCGCCGCGGGGCGGGGAATGTGGGATTATAAGGACCGCCGCCCACAGATGGAATAGTTTTCCCGCCCGGGACCGGAGAGAGCGGGATTACGGGATTAGAAACGGATTAAGAGGATTGGGGAAAGACGCTGAAACAGACGTTAGCGGTCGGCCGGGTGGCATGACATAGAATTATTTGCCGGCTGACGGCGGTCGTCAGCGGAAAGTCATCTGGGAGATGTCAGTACAATACTAGAAGAGATACTGAGATACCGCAAGAGGAGAACCACATCTATGCCAGACATCATCATCTTTCTCACATACAATGACCGGGCCGAAGATGCAGCACGATTCTACACGTCAATCTTCCCGGACTCGCGCATTACGAGGGTGACACACTATCCGGATATCGAAGGATTACCGCCCGCAGGCAGCGTGATGACGGTGGAATTCGAGTTGATGGGTCGGCCGTTCGTCGCGCTCAATGGGGGGCCGCAGTTTTCGTTCAGTCAGGGTGTCTCCATCTCGGTGCAGTGCGACACACAACAGGAAGTGGATGAGTACTGGGCGAAATTGGCTCAAGACGGTCAGGAAGTCGCATGCGGCTGGTTGACCGACAAGTTCGGGGTGTCATGGCAAATCGATCCGAGACTGCTGATGGAAATGACCGCTGACCCTGACCCGGACAAGGCAACAAAAGCGATGCAGGCGATGATGAAGATGGTGAAAATCGACAGCGAAAGGTTGCGCAAGGCATGGGAATGAGTTCGCGCACTCGGACTGTCGCCCTGGGACCGATAGCTATCCCAAACGCGCCCCGCCCCAGACGGTGAGGGTGAGCATGCATGGTCAAGCCAGCAGCGTGGATTCCCGGTGACACCACCATATAGGTTCTTGGTTGCGATAGCCGCGGCTGTGACTTTGCGGAGAACTTCGCCAACCGTGCTACTGGCCGTCATCGAAATCCAGTATATTGGCCGCACGAAATTCAGTACGACAGGAGAAACCATGCGATACAGCGAAGTCTTCGACATCACCGCCGCGATGCGGCCGGGGATGCCTGTCTGGCCGGGCGACAAGGGCTTCGTCTTCCAGTGGTGCGGGCGGATCGAACAGGGGGCGATCGCCAACAGCTCGCGTTTGACGCTGGGCGTGCATACCGGCACGCACTTGGATGCACCCAACCACTTTATCGATAAAGGCGATAACCTCGACGCCTTCGGGCCCGAGCGGTTCGTGCTCGAGGCCTGCCTGGTCGACTGCGGAAACGTACAGGTCGTCACGGCGGAGCACGTCGCGGCCGCCGACGCTGCCGCTGGCGAGGCCGTCATCTTCAAAACCGCCAACACCGCACGGCGGCTGCTGGACAAGCAGGAGTTCACCAAGGATTACGCCTATGTCAGCGGCGAGGCGGCCCGCGCGTGCGTAGATCGCGGCTTTTCGCTGGTCGGCGTGGACTACCTCAGCACGGACATGTTCGAGGCCCCGGGATACCCGGCCCACATGGCGATGCTCGGGACGGGAATCATCCTGCTGGAGGGGCTCGTACTCAACGACGTGCCGCCGGGTCGCTACACGCTGATCGCCCTGCCGCTGAAGATCCGCGGCGCCGAGGCCTCCCCCGTGCGGGCGGTGCTGCTGCGATAAGCCAGATCATCGTGCGCTTGGCCAGGACAAATAAGCCGCAGAGGTCGCTGAGGACGCTGAGGATGTTAGGAGGTAAAACAAACTCTTCCCTCTGCGACCTCAGCGACCTCAGCGGCTCATATCATCCCTAAGAAACTCCGCCGACAACATTGATGGTCTGCGGCCTACGGATTCCACCAACAGGTGCCTTTGCCGGCCACCGCCTCGGCGGCCCGGGCGGCGATGGCGGCCGATTCGTCCGCCGACAGCGGCGTGAATGAAGCCGCCGCTTCGAAGGCGGCGTCCTGTTCGGCCGGCGTGCTCATGCCCAACAAGGCCACGTCCGGGTCGAGTGTGAGCGTGTAGTGCAGGCACTGCGTCACGCTCAGGCGGGGCAGTCCGCCGGCGCTGCCGGCTGCCAGCGGTCTGCCGTACCCGCTGGTGTCGCCCAGGAGCATGCCCGCGCCGAAGACCTTGAAGCCGATCGTGGCCACGCCCGCGGCGCGGGCCTGCGGGAGAATCTCCTGTCGGTATCGCGCATCGGCGAAGGGCCCCAGCGCGAACATGACCGCATCGCAGCGCCCGGACTCTATCGCCATGCTCAGCACATCGGGATGATGGCTGGAAATCCCGGCGAAGCGGCACTTGCCCTGGCTGATGCACTGGGCGAGCTGGTCGAACCCGCCGCCGGGGGCCGCGATCCGCTGCCAGTCCTGCACGCGAGACACCCCGTGAAAGAGCAGCAGGTCCACGCTGTCCAGGCCCAGCCGCTCGAGGCTGCCCTCGACCTGCGGGGCCACGCTCTGATCGAGCTGATCGATCTTGGTGATGACGAACATCCCCTCGCGCCGACCGGCCAGGGCGGCCCCCACCGCTTCTTCGCTGTAGCCGTCCTCATACGCCGGGGCGGTGTCGATGACGTTGAGCCCGGCGTCCATGGCCCGGCGCAGCGTGTCGGCGCATTGCTGGATCGACAGGCTCCGATCGGCCAGGTCGCCGATGCCAAGCCCAGTGGCCATGAAGCCCGTGCGCCCCAAGGCGCGTCGCGATGTGAAGAGTCGGTTCATGACCGGGCATTCTAGACGACGCGCGGCATTCCGCACAACCGCCTGCTGGACATGGGACCGCCCATCTGATATTTAGCGGTCGAGCTTGCTCGACGCGGTTGTTTAATTCACGAAACCACGTCGAGCAAGCTCGACCGCTAACGAGAACGGAGCGAACATGACCTCATCGGAGTTTCTGAAGTCCTCACCGAAGATCGTGCTGGCGGATGGTCGCGACGGCGCGGCGGCGGGCCTGCGCGTCGAGGGCGTATGGCAGGGCGATCTATGGCGTGGACGGTTGATCAACGCCGGCGGCAAGCCGCAAGCGATCAAGGAGATCGTGCTCTTTGGCGGGCAGTTGCCCGTGCCGCCGGAAACGGCGTTCTACGGCGAAGGCTATCAGAAGCTCAGCCAGTATAGCGGCACGATCGCCTTGCCCAAGTGCATCGGCGGGTACACCGACAAGGACCACTACAAGCTCCCGCAGACTCCGGGCGCGTTCACCGTCTACAGCCTCCTGCTGCTTGGTCCGGCCCAGGGACGATACATTCTGGCGGCGTTCACCTCCTGCCGGCGATTCAGCGGGGAGTTCCGCCTGTGGCCCGACGGGCGCGCCGAGATCGTGCTGGCCGCAGAGGGGATTGTCATCGAATCGGGCGAGGCGTGGGAGCTGGAAGAGTTCTTCGTGCAGGAAGGTCCTGATCGCGAGGCGCTGCTGGCGGCCGCGGGCGAGCAGATCGCCCGCAACCATCCCCCGCTGCCCTTCGCGCCGGTGCCGACGGGCTGGTGCTCGTGGTACTACTACGGCCCCAATATCACCGAGGCCGACATCCGCGAGAACCTCGACGCGATGACCGCCCGTATCCCGCAGCTCAAGTATGTGCAGATCGACGACGGCTACCAGACGCACATGGGCGACTGGCTGACACCGGCGCCGGGCTTCGGCGATGCGCTGCTGCCGCTGCTGGGCGAGATCCGCCGCCGCGGGCTCGAGCCTGCCATCTGGGTGGGGCCGTTCATCGCCTCCGAGGCCTCCGAGCTCTTCCGCACGCACCCGGAATATTTCGTTCAGGACGCCGCAGGCAAGCCGCTGAGGTCGGACACGATCTCCTTCGGCGGCTGGCGCGATGCGCCGTGGTACATGCTCGACGGGACGCACCCCGGCGCGCAGGCGTACCTCGAGCGCGTCTTCCGCACGATGCGACGCGAGTGGGGCTGCACGTACTTCAAGCTCGACGCCAACTCCTGGGGCGCGATCCCCGGCGGCGTCCACCACGACCGCAAGGCCACCAGCATCGAGGCCTACCGCCGCGGGATGGCCGCCGTTCTGCGCGGGGCCGAGGATGCCTTCGTGCTTGGCTGCAACGCCCCGATGTGGGGCTCGCTGGGCCTGGTGCATGGGATGCGCGTCACCAACGACATCGGCCGTTCGTGGGGCAGCTTCAAGGCCATCGCCACCGAGTTGTTCCACCGCAACTGGCAGCACGGGCGGCTGTGGATCAACGACCCGGACTGCGTCGTGCTGGAGAACACGCCTGGCGCGACGGCCACGGCGGACGAGTACCGCTTCCACATGACGATGATCTACGCCTGTGCGGGGATGGTGCTCTCTGGCGACAAGCTGTCGATCCTGTCGCAGGAGAGCATCGCGATTCTCAAGAAGCTGGTCCCCCCGCCGCCGGCGGCCGCCACGTTCGAAGACGCAACCTTCCGCCTGGGCGTCATCGACCTGCCCGACAAACGCATGGCCTGCCTGTTCAACTGGACGGACGAGCCGATCACGATCGACGTGCCCCTGCCCCGCGCGGCGAAGCTCCGCGATTTCTGGACGGGCGAGGATCTTGGCCGGCACGGCGGCAGCTACCGATCAGAGGCAATTGCGCCGCACGGGGCACAGCTTGTTGAATGTATGTGGACTTAGTGGACTGGAGTGGACTATGTGGACGGAAGCGACCTTATAGGTCCACAAAGTCCACAACGTCCACCCCGTCCACAACCGCTAACTGAACCACCCGCGCAGGAAGTCCGCCTCGGTCCCCTCGTACACCGCCTCAGCCAGGTGCTCGATGCCTTCCTGGTTGCCCCAGGAATAATTGATGATCGTACGCCCGCGGAACTCGACGAAGTCGATGTCCGAATTATTGAGGTTCTTCGCCGTCGCAACGCGCTCGTGCAGGCTCTTGGGCAGGCGCGGATTGATGATCTTGCGGTCTTCGTCCGAGGCCACCAGAACCGGATTGTGCGGGCTCTTCTCCCAGTGCGCCAGGTCGCGCGAGCGAACGACATACTGCTCGTACCCGCCGCCGATCGATTCGAGATAGAAGTTGTAGTACCACCCGTCGAGATACCGCAGGCAGTGCGGGGCCGTGTAGCGGTCGGGCTCGTAGCGGCACTCGTTGCTGGTCAGGTCCCAGCGCTTCAGGTCCGTCGACGTCGCGAAGCGGGCGGTGAAGGGCACGCCGCAGATGTCCTTGGGTTTGTTGATCTCGAACATCAGCACGTAATAGCCCGGGCCGCGGCACAGCGAGGTGTTGAAGATTCCGTAGCCCGAAAGGTTCAGGGCGTTCCACGTCTGCCAGGTCTTCATGTCGCGCGAGGTGAAGATATCGACGCGCTCGCCGTCCCAGATGTTCGTGCCGGTGACGATCAGCAGGTCGCCCTCGGCCCACACGTTGCCCAGATGATATCCCCGGGCGAAGGGCTCGCTCGGGGCTCCGCTGTCGTGCTCGACAAAACGGAAGTACGAATCGCCGGTGGCGTTGTCCCAGTAATTCGGGCGCACGTACTCGAAGCGGTAGAGCGCGTCCTTCCATACGACCGGCCGCACTTCCACCATGTCGCAGTCCACCGTGCCGAGCTTGATAATCCGCGGTTTCATTGCCTGCTCCTGATTAGCAGCAGCATGATACGCAAACGCCCCGGCAATGCAATGCCGGCGACTATTGCGGCAGCTTGAAGTACGCGTGCCAGAGTTCAGCGCGGTTGAGCTTTCCCCCCTCGGGGGCCCGCAGGGCTTTAGTGCTCATGATGTGGATCGTGTCGCCGTCGTCGCGCCCGCCGAAGCGCGAGGCGTTGAGCGTGTGCAGCACGTAGCCCGTCAGCGACTCGGTGCCCGGCAGCACATATTCCTTGAGCGTGGTGAACCCGCTGGCCGCATCGAGCGACCACAGGTGCAGGTCGCCGCCCAGGGCTGGGCGGGCGACCACGAACCACCGCCCCTTCGCGTCCAGCACCAGCCGCGCCGCGTCCAGGTGCAACCCCGTGGCGAAGACATCCACGCTGAGGTCCGCATGGATGCGGGCGATGTAATGTCGAACCGGCGTCTTGGCCAGCGCCTCAGCCGTGTCGGCCCCGGCGTGAATATACGACAGATACGCACAGCCATCCGGCGCGGCGATCAGGTCGTAGAGGCTCGTCGCGCCGTACGCCGGGGCGAGCCAGCGCTTGGAGACCCAGACGCCCTTGGTCAGGTCGTCGCAGCGGGCCAGGCGCACGTGCCGCCAACTGTAGTGCGGCGGCGTGGGGTTGGCCAGGGGGTCTTCCATCGACGACTGCAGCACGGCCAGCGCCTTGTTGCCGCGGACGATGACGCCGGCGTACCCGTAGCGGCCTTCGGGCGTGGGCAGTTCGCTGTAGTGCCACTTGCCAGCCGCCTGCTCCCAGAACGCCGCGACGATGGCGTTGGGCGTGCCGGCTTTCATGTTGGCGCTCTTGGCGTGCAGGAGCAGGACGTTGCCCTCCGGGCTGGCGCCGACGCCTTCGTATGAGCACGTGCCGTCGTAGACCTTCTTGAACGCTCCGGCTGAAAAGTCCGGCCCCTTGCCGCTGCGATACGTGTGCGTGTTGGTGTACCACGACGGCGCGACCGCCCAGACGGAGCCGTCAGCCCCTGCCGCCCAGGTGTAAATCCGCGGCAGGGAGCTCGCGATCTGCTGCCACTCGTCGTCGTCGCCGCGGCGAAAGACCATCCCCTTCTGCGCCGCCCAGTTGTCGGTCTTGTCATCCTCTGCCCGCGCCGCCAACGCCGAGGCGTAGAGCGACCCGTCAAGCTTGAGCAATCGGCAAGTATTCCAGCCGTGAATGGTCGCCACATCGACCTGGTCGCTGACCAGTTCAAATCGCACCGGCAAAGCCGGCAGCGCCCGCGGCTTCTTTCCCCCAGGCGCAGCACCCCCCGCCGCCGCGCAAAGCAAAACCGTGATGACCAACATCCATCGCATACAGATTAATATCGACGAATTATCGACAAAGATCATGCAGAACCTGGTGCCCTCCGCCGTCGACAGCCGATAGCTGATAGCTCACACCACAATTGTGCTTCCTTGCACTTTGTTGTACTTTTCACAGCGAATTCGCGGAGAGGGCAAACCAGCGCATTGCTCCCAAAAGACACCCCACCAAGGCAACAATTGTCTTTTCTTGTCTGTTTTCAGAGTTGATGCAGAAGCCAATTTTACACAAGTACTTTATATACGGCCACTTATGAATCCGATGCCATTGTCCGGCCCTCAGGCCAGACAACCATCGGGTGTGCAACTGCAAACATTACGGCGGAAGGCCACGGCGCGGGGGAAGAACAATCACGGGCGAGACGCCCGTGCTACTCATGGGCAAGATGCCCATGCTACGGCGGAGGTTCCGGCCAGCCAACCACTTGAGAAAGCCCACTGCAGATTGAATCCGCCGCTGGGGCCGTCCAGGTCGAGCAGTTCGCCGGCGAAGTAGAGGCCGCTCAGCAGGCGGCTTTGCAGCGTGCGTGGATCGACCTGCGAAAGCTTGACGCCGCCGCGAGTGACCATGGCCACGTCAAAGCCTTCTGTATCGACGGCCGTCAGCGGCGCGCCGGCCAGCAACTCGGCCAAAGCATCCTGCCCTGCCCGGGGCAGCATGGCCGCGGCGGTCTCTGCCGGCACCCGCGCCAGCGAGCACATCGTCTCGGCCAGCGAACCGGGCAGCCATTGTCGCAGCAAGCCGCCCATGCCGCGCCGCCCATCCGTGTGGCGGAGCCGTTCGAGGCGACCTTGCCAGACCGCCCGGTCGGCGCGGGCCTCGAGTTCGATTCGCAGAGGCACCGGTCCACGAGGCAGCAAAGCCGCCACGTCGCCGGAGAGGTCCAGCACGCACGGACCACTGAGGCCGCGATGCGTGAAGAGAATCTCGCCGGTCAGGCCGCTCTTGCTCTGGCGGGGCAGGTCGATCCAGATCCTGGCGGCCGCCAGCGAAACGCCAGCCAATTCCGCCGGCCACCTCTGGCGAGTCACCAACGGCACCAGGGCGGGCGTCGGTGGAACGATCTCGTGTCCCGCCTGCCTGGCCAGGTCGTACCCCAGATCGGTACCGCCCAGGCGGCGATAGCCCTTGCCGCCGCAGGCGAGGATCACGACGGCGGCGGCAATTTGCCGCGATGGCGGATTATCACTGGGAGCCTGCATGGGCGAGACGCCCATGCCACAAGTAACGCCGCGCAGGCGCGCGTCTTCGATCCACAGGCCCGTCACGGCCGTACCCGGCAGTGTGGTCACGTGCAGTTCGTCCAGGCGGCGATGAAGGGCATGCTGGACGTCGCCGGCTTGTCGGCTGGCGGGATAGATTCGCCACCCGTCGACGATCGTGGGGATTCCCAGTCGCTCGAGCACACTGGGCAGGCCCCCTTCTCCCAGGGCCTCGATCGCCGGCGACATGAACCGCCCCTGTCGCCCGAACCGCCCCTCGAATTGATCGGCGGGCAGCGTGTTGGCGATGTTGCAGTGCCCGCCGCCGCTGGCGAGAATCTTCAGCCCCGCGCGGTTCATCCGCTCGATCAGCACCACGCGCCGACCGCCCTGAGCCGCCGCAATGGCCGCCATCTGCCCCGCCGCGCCGGCGCCGACCACCGCCACGTCGAAGAGCGAACTATCTTCCTGAACTGTCACGACGGGGATCCTAACACAAATCGAGTCCGTCTGTCAGGAAGCCTCAGTGAAAAGTCATTTCCGCTTTGGGAAAAGAAAATATGCCAATCCCCCCAGGATTGTTAAGGTAAGCGTTGCCGGTTCGGGAATCACAGCGAACACTCCGCCGGTATCAACAACAGCCCATGCCGTATGAGTCGCGGGATCGACGCCCCAACGTCCCAGGTCGTTGCCCAGCCCGTCGAGGTTCGTGTCCTCAAACGCTCCCAACGTAAACGCTCCGCCGGCCGCCTGGCCCCAGCCCGAACTGTCCGATCGCGCAAGGAAGATATACCCGTTCTCTGCCAGCGTGTCGGCAGTGTATCCCGTAGGAATCCACAGATCGGCGGGATTGTATGTCATCGACAACACGTAGATGTTACTGCCCGTGCCGCCTACTTCCACCACGTCGCTGACCAAACCGTTCTTGCCGCCCAGGACCCCCTGAGGCGCTACCGGATTAACGCCGTCGAAAATCTCGTCGGGCGTGCGGGTGCGCCAGTTCATGCCGACGGTGGAGCCGCCGGCGTTGGTCCCAGCCAGGATGATCGCTTCGGTGGAGAGGCTGTTGACGGTTCTCGACGCCAGGCCCGCCATGCTCCCGCCGGGGGCGACGTCGGCGTAGAGCGTGTGATTGCCGGTGCCGTCAAAGGCGCCTGTTCCTGCCGTGGCGTTACCGACGGTGATAACAACACCTTGCGCGGCGGGGGACCCGTTGGCGCCGGTTCCCAGCACGACGTTGGTTGCGGCGGCCCCGGCGGTCACGGTGACGTCGCCGTAGTCCGAGCCGGTGAACGTCCCGTTGACGCCCGGGGCAGACGTGCCGGCCGCCAGGTTCGTGCCGCTGCCCGCCAGAACCAGCCCGGCCGTGCCACCGTTGTTGACGCTCCAGTTCACCGCGTCGAGATTGCTCCCGGTGGCACTGCTGAGGGTAGCCGTGACGCCGGTCGAACCGCCCTTAAGGATGTTGCTGTGGGCGACCGAGGCGCCCAGATTGATCGTGGCCGAGGACAGAGCGGTCCCGTCGCTGAAGTCCTTGATCGCGATCAGGTCGGTCGTGGTCAGAATACTGTTGTAGATGCGGATGTTGTCCAGGCCGCCCTGCCAGGCCTTGGCCGTGTCTGTGTCGTTCATGCCGATCCGCAAGTCGCCCGTGTTGGTGTCCACCGCCTGCTTGTCGATCTTCTTGGTGGCGCCGGTGAACAGGGTGTCGTTCAGGGCGGTCCCGGAGTAGAACACCACATTGTTGGGCATCCCGGCCCCGTGTTGTGTTCCGTCATACGTGACCGCCACAAACATCCAGGTGTTAAGCGAAATGTTCACG
Source organism: Planctomycetaceae bacterium (assembly GCA_039680605.1). Lineage (NCBI taxonomy): Bacteria > Pseudomonadati > Planctomycetota > Planctomycetia > Planctomycetales > Planctomycetaceae > Planctomycetaceae bacterium. The sequence continues at coordinate 101,756 of JBDKTA010000034.1, forward strand.
TCGGCATCGACGGCCGTGTTATCCACCATCAGCTTGGCGTTGTCATTGTTCTTGATCATAAACTCAAAGCCAGGATTGCCGTTGACCTTGGTGACGATTCGCCGATCCTGGGCGTCGTTCGTCAGGTACACCCAGGCGGTGATGGTAAACTGCGTCATCCCGTTGAGGGCGGCGCCGACGCTGGCATTGGCGAACGACACATAGTCGCTGTTGCCGTCAAAGACCGCGCCGTAGCCGGCGGTGTTGTAGGGTCCGTCGGCAGTCGAGTAGGCCGCGTTGCCCGAGAAAGTCCCCGTCACAGCGATGGAGCCGCGGTTGACGAGCGAGCTGTTGCCATCCGCGGCGTTAAAATCGATTTCGATCAGAGGAATCGGAGCACCCTGCGCCCCCGCTGTCAGCGTCAGAACTATGACCAGCCCCAGACCAACCCAGCGCAAGACCGCGCCCCGGCGGACGTCCACCCATTTCGCACTCTGGTTAAGCATATCGAATCTTCCCTTGCATAGAGATCTTGGGACAAACGCTTCACGAGGCCGTCATCAGAACTTAAAGACAGGTCGGCTACCCACAACCCACTGGCCGCTAGTTATAATAGACCTGATCTTCGATTAGCCAAATGGTTTCCAGAGCAATCTGCTTTCCACAGAACAGCATCCTGTTATCCCGCCAAGAACGACACTTACTCCACATCTTATAACACATTAACCTCTAGACTCTTACACATACTTCGCCAGGCATGTAATCGGGAACCTTTACTATGGGCTATAAGATAACTCCCCATAACAAATGCGGTAGACTTCGCAGACAATATTCAGGGTGTGGAGGGCACCAACTTATGGCCATATCGGCGCGCCGAAGGACAACGGTTCTTAAGAGCCGCGCGTCGGCTCATTCGAGCGCCGTGGCGCCTTGCGCGGGCATTGACATGCCCTCCTGGGCGTGCGGATCAGTCGCCGTCGCGGCGGTTTGGACTGTCGCGCATATCTGGCCCAGAGTTACCGCCGCCGTCAGCACGCATGGGTCGAGAGTGTCGACCCGCAATCCGCACTGCGGGCGGAGATACGGCCGCAATGCGGGGAGAAGGGCGTCGTGAGTGTGGAAAGGCGCCAGCGCCTGCTTGAGGGTCAACCGCCAGGGGCTCTTGCCCAGGGTGAATGTGGTCTGGAGCAGCCGGCCGTCGAGCGTGCGCTTTTCGCGAAGGTTTCGCGCCACATTCAGCAGCCCCATCCGGCTCAGCACGGTTTTGAGCAGCTTGTATTGCCGGGGCGGCCTCGCGGCTATCCGCTCCTCGGCACTGCAGCAGAACAGGGCTGAACCGGAAGAGTTTTTCGCGGCGGGGATGTCGCGCAAGGCCGCGGCCGGGCCTGTAAAAACCAGGTCGTGCAGGGTCTGGGTGAATAGCGATTTGCCCAGGCGCATTTGCCGGGAGAGGGAAACATAGAAATCCATCAGTTCGTAGTCCCAGCAGACCTGCCAGCGGGCGTCGAGATATTCATATAGCCGGACACTATTGACGATCACCTGCGACTGGCGGTAGGCCACGTCCCACATTTCGCACCGGGCGATGGGATCATCGCAGCCGCCGGCGGGCGCCGCGGTAAGCTCGGCGATCTTCTCTTTGAGACGCTGGGTCATCGGGCTGCCATTGGCTGCAAAATAGAAGTAATGGCGGTCGAATATCGTTTGGGCGACGCTCTTGGCCTGGCGTGTGAGTTCCTCATACTTGGTGGGCAGGATGGCGTTGTGCCCGGGAAAGAAGACCGGGGGCTGGGGCCACTTGCGACCCATCAGTTCCACCAGCGCCGGAAGATCCTGCATCTGCGGTTGGCTGGTCGCCTTGGCGGCATACGTCAGATAGTCCATTCCGAGGCGGCTGCCCATCACGTCCGCCCAGGTCTGCGGCGTGTACTCCACCATGTGCCACGGGTAATGCAGCGCCTCGGCCACCTGGCGGCTGACGCGGCATTGGATGTCGTCAGGCCGACCGTAGGTGAAGCACTCGACGTTATCGGCGCCGAGGCGCTTAAGCATGGCGACGTTCAGCCGGCTGTCCAATCCGCCCGACAGGGGTACCAGAATCGTACCGGGGTTGCTGCGGACGAACGCCCCGTACATGCGCTCGAAGATGTCCATCATCTGAGCCTTGAGTTGCTCGGGCGAGCCCTGAATCTCGCGCACAGGCAGACAGTGGTAGTATTGCGTCACGACCGCACTGCCAGCCGGAGAGGCCGCGGCGGCCTCGAGCATCGTGCCCGAAGGCAACTGCGCCAGCCCCTCCAACAGCGTGGTCCGGCCGGTGACGTAACCGCATAAGAGGAACTCATAGGCGGACAGCAGGTCGACGTTCCGCGCATGACCGCGGCGCTGGGCGGCCTCGGGCGTGTCGCAGACGATCAACTCGCCGTCGGCATCGACATAGAACAGGGGAATACTCCGCACGCGGTCGACGGCCGCCACGATCCGCCCGTCCGCCCACCTGGCCACCAGGGCCCACGCGCCATTGAGGGCCGGGATGAGTTTGACCAGGGCGTCGTGCCAAAGTCCGCCTTCCCGCCGACACGATTCCGCAACGGCCTGGGCTAGCGGTTGGTCAGTGAGTTGCGTCTGACCGAAGCGGGCATATCCGCGGATCCACAACTGCGGCTCGTCGGCGCCTGGCGATTTCGGAGAAAACCATTGAACGTGCCTGTCCTCAAGGCTCACGAAGGATGTTCTGCCCATCGCCCCAGCTCCTGGTTTGCGTGACTTGACCCTTGGCTTGAGACTATATGCCCCCAAATGGCTCTGCCCCAACCCAGATCGTGCTTTTGTTCGGGCACAACTTTTCGTGGCCTCGCGGACGCCGCTGGCGTATCCTGATGCGATTATCCGGGTGACAAGCCGTCGTCGAGGCGGCGCATAGGGAGAGTTGCGTGAACCTTAGCGACGTGAAGAGCTGGATCAAACAGAACAACCTCCGAAGCGTAGAAGACGCATGGCTCGAAGCCATCGAGACCAACGAACCGCCTGAGACCTTCTATACCGTGCTGCAGGCGCTGACCGCCGCCGGGCACGACGCCACGGCCACCACCCTGGCGACCATGGCCGTCGGCGAGTTCGTCGAGAAGCGCCCCCCCGCCGAGGCCCTCAAGGCCGTCCGCGGGTTTCTGCCCGCCGCACCGCCCAGCGACGAACTGCGCATCGCCGCCGCCGAACTCTACCGCAAGGCGTTGGCCGGAACGGAACATCTGGACGTGTTCCTGGCGGCCTCGGGGCTGGAAACCAACTGCTCCCTGCGCCGGGCGATCGCCGCGATGGACATCTGCCTTTGCGCGCGGCTGGGCTCTTACCTGGTCAACCCGCACGAGTCCGGACAAGTCCTTCGGGTCGAGCGATTCGACGCGGCAGGCAAGGTCTTTGAACTGACGGACCCCCACGGCGGGCGGATTGAACTCGATCCGCCGTCCCTGGCAGACGACTATCGCTGCACCGCCGATAACGACTTTCGCGTGCTGGCATCGTTCCGCCGGGAACAGTTGCCCGACCTGCTGGCCGGCGATCCCGGCGCGGTGCTGACGGGCATCTGCATGGCCCACGGCGGACAGATCGACGCCGGCGCCCTCAAGGACCTTCTCGTGCCGAAGTACCTGGACGCCGGCGCCTGGAGCGGATGGTGGGGCCGCGCGCGAACGGCTGTCAAAAAGAGCCACCAGCTCGTGCTGGAAGGGCGCAGCCCGGCGGTGGTGAAGTACCATCCGCACGGGCTGTCGCTGGAGGAGGAACTGGCCCCGCGCCTCGGTGAGGCGCGGACGCCGGCAGACCTCTACGCCGTGGCGCTGGAGTACCTGGCCCAGGCCCCCCACCGCGACACGCCGCTGGACAGCGGGTTCTCCCGCGGAATCATGAACACGCTGGCCGAGCAGGCCCGCCAGTTCCGCCAGCGCCGACCCACCGACGCGCTGGTGGCGACGCTGGCCATCGAGGCCCTGGTCCGCGGCGGACTGCCCCACCCGCAGTCGCAGCATCCTTCGGCCGCCGAGGCGGTCGCCGAACTATCCGACGCGGCGGCCTCCATCGCGGCGCTGAGCGACGCGGCCCTGCGCGACGCCGCCCTGGACGCTTTGGCGCTGCGCAGCGATGCGGCCGAGCAGTTCACGCGGTTGTTCCCGAGGTTGGGCGTCGAGTCGCTGGACGACCTGGCGCGGCGCGCCGGAGGATCTGTCGTCGACGCGGCGATGCGCGCGGCGCTGGCAGACCCGGTCACCCATCTCCAGACGCTGCTGTGGTTGTGGCGCGGGCCCGCCGAGGCCATCCCCAACTGCCCCCCGCCGCTGGAACTGCTGCCGCGCGTGCTCGGGGCCGGCGAGACCGTCGCCCGCGAGATCCTGGACGATCGCGACTTCCGCCGCGAGTCGTTCCATCATATCCGCTCGGCGCTGGTGGCCGACGACTGCCGCACCTTCCGAAAGGCCGCCGCGGCGATGACCGAGGGCGTCGGGGCGGCCATGAAGCGGCGCGTCGAACGCAACGACGCCCTGAGCGAGAGCACGCGACCGCGCCTGCTGGCGATCCTGCGCGAGCGGTTCTATAAGCTCTTCCTCGAGACCAAGGTCGCGCCCTGGCTGGACGAGACGGTTCTGTGGACGACCGAGGGGTCGCTGCGCAGCCAGGAAGCGGTGCTCAAGGAACTGGAGGAGATCACGCTTCCGGCCAATTCCAAACGCATCGGTGAGGCCGCCGAGAAGGGCGACCTCAGCGAGAACAGCGACTGGCTATACGCCATCGAGGAGCAGCGCCGCCTTCAGGCCAAGGTCAGCGCCCTCAAGGGCGACCTGGTCCGCTCTCGCGTGCTGCACGCTGACGACGTCCCGGCCGACACCGTCAGCGTCGGATCTCGCGTGACGCTGCGGCGCTGCAGCGACGGCAGCGAAACGGACATCTCGCTGCTGGGCCCGTGGGAAAGCGACGTTGCCACGCGCATCTTCAACTACCAGACGCCCCTGGCGTTGAGCCTGATGGGCAAGCGAATCGGGCAGCGGGCGGTGCTGAAATTAGAGGGCGCAGAAGAGGAATACGAGATCGTCGCCCTCTCGGCGGCCATCGACCCCGCCGGTCGCGTCAAGCCCTGAACCGCTCTTTCGCGCCGCCGAAAACTCTGGTCCGATTGTCGCATGCCATGTCCTGAGGCGGGAGTGCCCCCGGCTGGAATTTTGTTGCCGCCTCAAATTATTGTCTTGACGTATCTTCAACCCCTCATTGATAATACGCCGGTCCGAACGGAAGACGCCGGACACGGGAGCATGGGGAATGACGATGGTGAGCAAAAAGCGAGATGTGCCGGATATGTCCGATCTGACAACAGGGTTCCGCAAGACCGTTACGGTAGGCCCGGGGTTGAGCGTGCAGATGCTGCGGGGCATCTCCGATTTCGCGCGGGAAAATCACTGGTTGCTGAACATGGCCCCCTGGCGCAAAGACGACGCGTCCAGGCCGCTCTGGACCGGCGACGGGATCATTGCCTCTCTGCAGGCCAGGCCGGAACTCAGTGAGAACATTCGTGCCAGCGGCCTGCCGCTGGTCAACATCGCCGATCAGCCATTTGACGGCGTGACCACGATCATGCCCGACCACCGCTGGGCCGGTCGCATGGCGGCGGAGTACTTCCTGCAGCGGGGATACCACAACCTGGCCTGGGCCAGTTCAGCCCCAAGCCGCCCCTGCCAGGAAATGATGAGTGCGTTCCAGGAGGTTGTCGCCGGCGCCGACAGAGTGTTCCACAGAATCGATATCGGCCCCAACGTCCTGGCAGGCATGCCTGTTCCCCTTGGCGTTCTGGCCTGCAGCGACGCCGACGCGGTGGCGCTGGAGAACGTCGCCCTGGAGGCAGGGATCAGCATCCCCGAAGAATTGGCGATCATCGGCCCGGGCAACGAGCCTTACTGGTCCGACCTGGCGCCGGTTCCGCTCTCGCAGGTCGACGCCGACCACCAGCAAATGGGCTATCAGGCGGCCGGCGCCCTCAGGGGGCTGATGTCGGGGGCGGCGCAGGGCGGGTTCCTGCCGCCGGTGCGTCCCAAGTGCGTGTGTACGCGGCGCAGCAGCGATTGCGTGGCGATTCCGCACAGAGAAGCCGCCGCGGCAATCACGTTCATCTGGAAACATTTCCGCGACGCGATCACCCCAGGGCGCGTCGCCCGCGAGATCGGGCTGACCCGCCAGCGGCTCGACGCGGTCCTCAAGCAGCACACCGGGCGAACCCTGGCCGGTGAAATCGAGCACAAGCGGATGGAACTGGCCATGGCGATGCTCCGCGACGGGCAGGACAAGGTGCGCATCATCGCCGACCAGTGCGGTTTCACCAACAGCCTCTCGCTCAACCGCGCTTTCCGCCGCACCCTGGGAATGCCTCCCCAGCAATGGCGAGCCCAGAACTTTCATGTGGCCGCCGCCGCCGCCGAAATGGCACAAACCCCGCTGAGTATATAAAGCGGGCGGGCCCGGCAAGCCGGACCCGCCCCGGAGTCTCAGGCGGGGGGGGACCTGAGCCTCACGTTTTGTCCTACGCCTGTAATCGCAGGCGGTTCACCATTCAAGTAAAATCCGGACCACTTTTTTTTCGCCCATGCCTCGATGGTGGGGAAAAGCCGCGGCGGAGGCACCAGGTATTTATCAAAACCTTTGTGTGGCTTTGATGAATACTTGCGCCGGGCAGGGGTACACGGCACCAAATGAAAAAGTAATCCACACAACGAAGTACCTCTTCATTTAGTGCCTCCGCCGCGGCTTTTCCCCTTTAATCAGGCCGCTATTCTTGCGGCCGCAACCCCGCCATCTTTCCCGCAGCCGCGTCCAGGGCAAACGTCAGGGCGCCGTGCCTGGGATTGACCCACGCCGAGGGCAACTCGATGCGGTCACTGTCGTCGCTGAGGACGCGGGCGACGGGTTGAGCCTTGTCGTGCCCGGTCACCAGGAACACCACGTGCCGGGCCGCGTTGATCAGCGGCAGAGTGAAGGTCATGCGTTTGCGGCCGAGTTTGGGCACGTAGTCGACGGCAATCAGCTTGTGTTTTTCCGCCAGCAGCGGCGAATCGGGGAAGAGACTGGCGGTGTGTCCGTCGGTCCCCATTCCCAGCAGGATCAGGTCGAAGGACGGTTTTTTGTCGGGTCCGGCGGGCACGATCGCCCGCACCTGGGCCTCGTAGTCGGCGGCGGCGGCGTTGAGGTCTTCGGCGTCGGTGGGCATGGGGTGAACGCGTTTGGGTTCGATGGGCAGGTAGTCCAGCAAGGTCCGCTGGACCATGCCGTAGTTGCTCTCGATGTCGTCGGGCGGCACGTCGCGTTCGTCGCCGAAGAAGATCTCGACGCTGGCCCAGGGCACCTCGTCCTGGAGCAGGACGCGGGCCATCTTGAGATACAGCGCGTACGGAGTCGTTCCGCCGGCCAGCGCCAGCGTGCAGACGCCGCGGGCGTCGACGGCTTCGCGGATGCTCTGGCGGAAGATGTCCACCACCGCGTCGTTCACTTGCTCTTCCGTGGCCTTGACGACCACGGACACGTTTCGCGTACTTGCTTTTGACATGGGCAGTTTTCCCGGAGTTTTATATCACGCCTTCATGTATTTTTCCAGTGGATATACGGATCGTTAAACAGCGCCTCGGCCGAGGGCGGACCCCAACTGCCCGCCGGGTACGTCTCCAGCGGCGGGCGGGCGTTCACCCGCCATCCGGCGCGGATGCTGTCGACGATCTTCCACGAGGCCTCGACCTCGTCATTGCGGATGAACAGCGTCGGGTCGTCGCACATCACGTCCAGCAGCAGGTGCTCGTACGCCTCGGGCGAGGCCGACTCGAACGTCGAATGATAGCTGAAGTCCATCTTCACCGGTCGCAGCATCATGCGCACGCCGGGAACCTTGGCGTCGAACCGCAGGCTGATGCCTTCCTCGGGATACATCCGGATGACCAGTTCGTTGGCGTGGCGCACGTCGCACGAGGACTCGCTGAACAACTGCGTCGGTTCGCGGCGAAAGACCACCACCACCTGCGCCAGCTTGCCCGCCATGCACTTGCCCGTGCGCAGATAGAACGGCACCCCCGACCAGCGCCAGTTCTCGACGTACAGCTTGACGGCGGCGTAGGTCTCGACCTGCGAGTCGGCGGCGACGCCTTCCTCCTGGCGGTACCCGGCTTGGCCGTCGGCGGGGCCGTACTGACCGCGCGCCGTGCGGACAGCGACCTCCTCGGGCGTCAGCGGCGAGATCGCCTGGAGCACTTCGATCTTCTCGTCGCGAATGTACGTCCCCCGCATCCGGTTGGGCGGGTCCATCGCGATCAGCGTCAACAGTTGCATCATGTGGTTCTGCACCATGTCGCCCATGGCGCCGGCGGTCTCGTAGTAGGGCCCGCGCCGCCCCTCCATGCCGACGGTTTCGGCCAGCGTGATCTGCACGTGGTCGACGAACTGGCGGTTGAGCAGCGGCTCGACGATCGCGTTGGCGAAGCGGAACGCCAGGATGTTCTGGACGGCCTCTTTGCCCAGGTAATGGTCGATGCGGAAGATCTGGTCTTCGTCGAACCATTCGGCCAGCAAGGTGTTCAGCGCGCGGGCGGAGTTGAGGTCTTCGCCGAAGGGCTTCTCCACCACCAGGCGCACGAACTGGTTCCGCCGGCGCGGAGCGTTCAGGCCCGCCGCCCCGAGTTGCTTGATGATCTCGGGCAGCACCGCCGGGGGCATGGCATCGTAAAACACGCGGTTGCCGCCCGTGCCGTACTGCTCGTCCAACTCGTCCAGGCGGCGCGACAGGGCCGCGTAGTCCTGCGGCGCATCGGCCTGGGCGGTCAAGTAGAACCATCGCTGGGCCGCCCGCTGCCAGGCGGCTTCGTCGATGGGCGTCCGCGAAAACTCCCCCACCGCTTTGCGCATGGCGTTGCGGAAGTATTCGTCATCGTGGTCCTTGCGCCCCACGCCGAGCACAACGAAGTTGTCCCCGATCAGCCGCTCGCGCCACAGGTTGTACAGCGCCGGGGCGATCTTGCGGGCCGCCAGATCCCCCGTGGCCCCGAAGAGCACGAAGACGCACGGCTGGGCCGCCTGCGGCTCGGCGATACCGGCCTCAAATCGATTTCCTTCATTCGAAGACATTTCGTTCCCTTCCGGCACATTATTCTAGGCGGGCGGGAATCGCCCTGCTCTTGTATATCGAGCCGCAGGCCTCTGGTGGCACAGGCTTTCCAGCCTGTGGCCCGCTTGTGTTTCTGCGCATCATGGAAGAATGACACAGCCTAGAAAGCCTGTGCCGCCTGCGTTACAATAGCGGAATGATCTTGCGAGCGGCTATTTTGAGCGATGCGGTGGCGATCCGCGACCTGGTCGGCTATTACGCCGAACGCGGCAGGATGCTCCATCGCAGCCTTGAAAGCGTCTACGACCACCTGCGCGACTTCACCGTCGCCTGCGACGACGAGGGCAGGCTGATCGGATGCGTGGCCGTCGACGTCTCGTTCGAAGACCTCGCCGAGGTCAAGAGCCTGGCCGTGGCGCCGGATCTTCGCCGCAGCGGCGTGGGGCGGCAGCTTATCGCCGCGGCGGTTGACGATGCCCGGCGCCTTGGCGTGCGGCGCCTCTTCGCCTTGACGTACGAGGCTGACTTTTTCGCCGCGCAAGGGTTTGTCCGGATCGACCGGATGACGCTTCCGGCCAAGGTCTGGCGCGAATGCGTCGCCTGCCCGAAGGTCGACGCCTGCGATGAAATTGCGATGATCCGCTTGCTGAAAGACGTGCCATGAACGACGCCGACGCCATCATCCGGCTGCAGGAGGTACACAAGTCGTTCAACGGCGAGCCGGTGCTGCGCGGGGTGAACCTGGCGATCGAGGCGGGCAAGACCACCGTCATCATCGGCCCCTCCGGATGCGGCAAGAGCGTGCTGCTCAAGCACATGATCGCCCTGATCCGCCCTGACCGCGGCGAGGTGTTCTTCAGGAACCGCCCCATCGGCGGGCTCTGCGAGCGACAGATGGTCGACGTGCGCCGGCGGTTCGGGTTTCTCTTCCAGGGCGGCGCGCTGTTCGACTCGATGACCGTCCAGGAGAACATCGTCTTTCCGCTGGCGGAAAACCACGTCAGCGACCCGGAGCGCCAGAAGGCCCGCTGCCGCGAAGTGCTCTCGCTGGTGGGCCTGGACGGCACGCAGCAGAAGTACCCCGAGGAGCTTTCCGGCGGGCAGAAGAAGCGCGTCGCCCTGGCGCGGGCCATCGCCCTGGGACCGGAGGTCATCCTCTACGACGAGCCCACCACTGGGCTGGACCCCATCCGCGCCGACCTGATCAACGAGTTGATCATCAACCTGCAGAAGGCGCTGCAGACGACGGCCGTCGTCGTCACGCACGACATGACCTCCGCGTGCAAGATCGCCGACCGCATCGTGATGCTCTACGGCGGGGTCTTCATCGCCGACACGACGCCGGCGGGCCTGGCGACCATCGACAACGAGACCGTGCTGCGCTTCGTCCAGGGGCGCGCCAGCGCCGAGGAACTCGAACAGATTCGCGCCGGGCGATTGGCCCGGCAGCCGTTTGGCGCCCCCGCCATACCTTGAGGATCCAGCCATGAAAGAATCCGCTCGAAATGTGGCCGTGGGAATCACCGTGATCGTCGCCCTGCTGATCCTGGCGGCAATGATCCTGATCTTCGCCGGACTGCCCGTGGTCCTGCGCAGCGGGTACACGATCTCCATGCTCTTTCCCACCACCGCCGACGCCCACGAGGGCGACCCGGTCCATCTGTCGGGCCTCAAGATCGGCGAAGTGACCAAGATCGATTTCGCCGGCGGCGACAGCCGAAAGGGCGTCATGTTCACCGCGCGGATCTATTCCGACGTCCGCGTCCCCGCAAACGCCAAGGCCTTCATCTTTTCCAAGGGACTGGCCGGCGGGGCGTACATCCAGCTCCAGGGAGAAGGGCCCGCGCCGATCAACCCGCGGACCGGAAAGGCAATGGAATATCTGCCCACCGACGGGAGCCCCGTCCTGGCCGGGCAGTTGAAGACCAGCCTGCTGCCCGAGGAAGTCGAGAAAGGCTTCAACAGCATTTCCAGGCTCGCCGACAGCCTCAACGCCCTGGTGGCCCCGCAGGAAGCCTCCGGCGGCGCCGTTGCGAGCACGGGCCCCGCCGGCGGACCGGCGTCGCAGCCCGGCCTGCAGGGCACCATCGCGCGGATGAACCTGGCGCTGGACAACCTCAACGGGATGCTCGACAAGAAGAATCAGCAGCAGTTCACCGCTCTGCTGACGAACCTCTCCGACGCCTCCCTGCAGGCCAACAAGACCTTGCTGGAGATCCAGAAGACCACCGCCCAGGTCGGCGCCGACGCCGGACACATCTCCCGGGGCCTGCTCGAAGACACCGCACGCCTGTCCGCCCTGCTGGCGGAGCTGGAAACGACCGTCAGCAAGGTCAACACCGGCGAAGGCTCGATGGCCAAGCTGCTCAACGACCCGAAATTCTACAACAACCTCGTCGACACCAGCGATCAGGCCAACAAGCTCCTGGAAGAGCTGCGAGTAATGGCCAAGGACTGGAAGGACAACGGCGTCAAACTCAAAATGAAGTGAACGCCGCTGCCCGATCGCTTCAGCCGGAACATTCATGATTGCGGACATCGTTATAAAATGCCGGTGGGGGTTCATCGCCTTCTGGATCGCCCTCACCGCCGCCCTGCTGTTCTGGACGGCGCCGGTAGAGCCGGGAACCTCCGAGGTCCGCAGCTATCTGCCTGAGTCTTCCCCCTACAGCCAGGCCCTGGCCGTCACGGAGCGATACTTCCCCAGGATGGCCGCCCAGAGCGAGGCCGTCATCGTCCTCGAGCGCCGCAAGGGCGCCCTGACGCCCGCGGATCTGGCCGCCGTCGAGGCGATGGCCTCATCCATCCGCACCCGCCTGCCCCAGTACGCCGTGCGATCTCCGGGCGCCATCGCTCTGCCGCAGGGGAGCAATCCCTTGATCAGCCCCGCCGGCAGCGACGGGCAGGCGGCGCTGCTGATGGTCAATGTCCAGGCCAACTTCATCACCATCGCCGCCACGCGCGCCGTCGAGGCCATCCGGCAAGACCTCCTGGCGGCTAAGCTCCCGGCCGGGCTGACCGCTCACATTACCGGCTCGGCCGCGTTCGGGCACGACTACGGCCAGGCCTCGGGCGCCAGCAGCCACCGCACCACGCTGGTGACGCTGGCGGCGGTGTTGATCATCCTGCTGCTGGTGTACCGCGCGCCGCTGGCGGCGCTGGTTCCCCTGGCGGCGATCAGCGCCGCGGCCGTCATTTCACTGAAGATTCTCGACGTCCTCCAGACCCTGGGCATGCCCTTGGGCACGCCCGAGCGAATCTTCGTGATGGTGCTGCTGTACGGGGCCGGCACCGATTACGCGCTGCTGTACATCAGCCGCTACCGCGAGACGCTCGACGCGCACGCGGCGCCGCTGCGAGCGGCCGCCGAGGCGCTGCGGGGGACGTTCTCGGCTATCTTCGCCAGCGGCATCACCGACGCCCTGAGCATCCTGACGCTGAGCTTCGTGTCGTTCGTGATCTTCCGCAGCACCGGACCGGCGGTGGCCATCGCCCTGGTCGTGGCGATGACCGCGGCACTGACCCTGGTGCCGGCCATCGTCGCGGTGCTGGGGCGGCGACTGTTCTGGCCCGTTTCACAGACCCCCGCCGTCAGCCGCAAGGTCTGGCCCTTCGTCGCGCGGGTGGTCATCGCCCGCCCGCTGCCGATCCTGCTGGTGACGGTGGCGCTGATGGCGATCCCCGCCGCACGGGCGCTGGATATCACCTGGGTGTACGACACGCTGGCCGACCTGCGCGGCGATTATGAATCGCCCAAGGGGCTGCTGGCGGCGCAGCGCCACTGGCCGCGCGGCGAGACCGGCCCGGTCACTGCCGTCATCGAGGCCCCGGCGCCGCTGACGCGGGCGAAGTGGACCGCCCACAGCAAGACCCTGTCCGATGCCATGCTCAAGCTGACCGACGGAGGCGCCCGCATCGCCGGAAACATCCGAAGCCTCAGCAGCCCCGTCGGCGTCAACAGCGGAGGCACGCTCACCACCCTGCTGCTGCGCCTGGCGGACAAGGCCATCGCCGGAGAATATCTCAGCGACGACGGCAGAGCCATGCGCATGGTCCTGGTGCTCGATGAGGCCCCGCTGACGCTGGCGGCGATGGGCCACGTCGACATGATCCAGAAAACCCTAGATGCCCAGGCCGCCTCCGCTCTGGGCGGACGCGTCTACCTGACCGGACCGACTGCGCAGATGCTGGCCGTCAAGACCGTCACGCGCAGCGACTTCCACATGATCGTCCCGATGGTCCTGGGCGTCATCTTCACCGTCGTGCTGTGCCTGCTGCGCGACGTGCTGCTGACGCTGTTCATGGTCGCCACCACCGTCCTGACATACCTGGCCACGCTGGGCATCAGCTACTGGGTCTTCGTCGCCCTGCTCGGGGCAGAAGGGCTGGATTGGAAAGTCCAGGTCTTCCTGTTCATCGTCGTCACGGCCGTCGGGGTCGACTACAACATCTTCCTGGCCGCGAGGCTCTTCCAGGAAGCCCGCCGCCACAGCCCCCTCGACGCCGTCCGCGAAGCCATCATCCACACCGGACCGGTCATCTCCTCGTGCGGGCTGATCATGGCCGCCACGCTGGGCAGCCTGCTCAGCGGCGACCTTGCCCTGCTGATCCAACTGGGCTTCGCCTTCGCCCTGGGGATGCTGCTGGACACGTTCGTCGTGCGCCCCCTGGTGCTGCCGAGCTTCGTCGTCCTGACCGGGAGACTTCACCGCAGGCAACGCGAAGATCGCAGAGAAGATGAAACGCTGCCTTCCGCCGCGGAGACCATTGCCTGATCGGGCTTCTCACGAATCATGGGACCTGTCCCCAGTGGCCGGCAAGGCCCCCGTGGCCGGCAAGGCCTTGTACATTCCTTGCACTCGCCACGGGCGTATTCTATGGAGTGCGGCAGCCGTAGCTGCCGCTTTGGAAGTTTCTCCAAGCCGGCGCCCGCAGGATTCGTCAACGAGTCCCCCAATAACGCGATCCCCAAGCCCGCAAACCCGGCGCCTGATAGTAGCCCCCGGTGGAGCCGAAGCCGCAGCTCTGGGTAGCCCGTCACACAACAATTGTACCTGACCCCAATGGCCCATGCCCGCTGCCAGGGCGAAGAGATGACTGGGCGCCGACCCGATAGCAGGTGCAGCGACAGAGCGACAGAGAAAACAACAAAAACGGTATCAGGAAAGATGGCGATTGACCGTCGCGTTTTCAGAGATGCGGCGGCCGTAGCTGCCGCTTTGGATGTTTCTCCAAGTCGCCGCCCCCGCATAACGCGATCCCCAAGCCGCAAAGCGGGCGCCTGATAGTAGCCCCCGGTGGAGCCGGCCGCAGCCCTGGGTAGCCCTTCTTTTCGTCCCCGTCCTCGTACCATAATTATGTTGTTGACCGAATGAGTGGGTGGGAATAGGTCTTGTATATCGGTGCGGCGAAGGAACAGAGATGCTGGAAAACAAGGCATTCAGTTCCCCTTTGGTCGCAGGCCGGCCAGCGAGGGGCCACAGACACTGCTTAACTTAGGGCCATTGGTATCTGCCCCCTTACCTACCCAGCGTGCGAACTCAGGAAAATGGCTGAAACCGCAAGTCCTATCATGCCTCGCACGATCGCAGTCATCGTGCCTTGCTCCTCAGAATCTGCCTGCCCAGCGACTGGCGGACGTCGTCGTCGCTGACGAATCCACCGGTGATGTGGCGAATGAGCACCAGAGTAGCGTAGTCATAGATTTCCGACCATGCGTCCACGGCTTCGTACAGCAGGCGGTAGTACCACCGCAATTCCTGCTCCAGGCATCCGCGTGCCACCCGCCGCGACCTCAGCGCCTTGCACAACGCACGCTCGAGCCGTCGCCCATCGGGCAGCGGGTAGCACCAAAGCTCGTGAGTCCTGTTCCAGACATGCAGAATCTTCCTGCTCGTCAGCGGCAGTTTCAACTGAGGTCCCCACATGTCGCTGTACTTACAGTAGAACAGCACCGGCGGCTCATTGCCCACCCGCTCCAGTCGCTCTGCCAGATCGTCCATCTGCCGCTGCTGCTGACCTTTCCAAGGAAGGGCGCGCGGATCGTCTTGCTTGGCCTTGGGAATAGGCTTGGCCACCGTAATCCATCGCTCAAACCTGCGCGCGATCTCCTGTCCCGTCCGTCCCCCAATGACGCTGATTGTTACCCATTGTCTGGCCATCTATCTCTCCTCGCTCAATCAAATCACTACCAATCAGAGTACGGCGGCTCGAACCTCTGTCCTCGCTTCGAATGAGGCAGAATGTATGTCCCGGACTTGGCGTCGGACGGAAATCGCACAGCATCCAAAACCTTTCCATCCTTGCCGAACCTTATGTAGTACATTCCGCCTCTCTCGTCGAAGTAAGATAAGGCGGGTACTGACAGCACCATTGGTTTGTCCGGCTGTAGCTGTTGCTCGACTTCATTCATAGTCAGCCCATCCTGCAGAGAAGCGATTCTGCTTTCCATTTCAGAACAAGATTGCTGCGCGCACCCCGCCAGGAACAGTGCGGCCATCGTACATAGGAGGATTTGTCGTTTCATGCCTCTCATTCGCCTTTCCCTTTTGAGACGCCGCCGTCTATAACTGGAAGCTTAATATCTTCTGGAATTTCCAGGCCTTGTCCCGTTGCTGCGAGACGGTATCGGCCAGACGGGTGCCTTCGCCGGCGGCTGTACTTTACTATCAGACGCAGGTGCGGGGGATTTTCTTTTAGGAAAATGGAAAACATCTCCGGCCGGACAGTGACGGGCGGTTGGGGGACTGGCCGGCGGTTGCTGGGTGATGCGGGCTTATTGACATCCATCCGCCAGCGGCTGATAATCGCGAACTTGCTGCGGCGGGGTTGCTGCGGCTGTCAAGGACAAACATGGACCTCAAGGGCAAGAAACTGCTGGTCATCGGCGGCGCGGGACTGATCGGTTCGCATCTGATCGACGAACTGGTCAAGGAAGACGTTGCCGAAATACGAATCTACGACAACTTCAGCCGCGGCACGCGGGAAAACCTCGCCGAGGCCCTCAAAGACCCGCGGGTGAAGGTCTTCCCCCTGGGCGGTGAACTGCTCCACCGCGACATCCTCGACGAGGCCGTCAAAGGCATCGACGGCGTCTTCCACCTGGCGGCGCTGTGGCTGCTGCACTGCCACGAGTACCCGCGCTCGGCGTTTGAGGTCAACATCGGCGGCACGTTCAACGTGCTGGAGGCCTGCCTCAACAACGGCGTCAAACGCCTGGTGTACTCCTCCAGCGCCAGCGTCTACGGCGACGCCCTGCAGGAGCCCATGACCGAGGAGCACTGGTACAACAACACCAATTTCTACGGGGCCACCAAGATCGCCGGGGAGATGATGGCCCGCGCCCTGTACCACCGCTATAGGAACACGCCCAAGAAGCTCGATTACGTCGGCCTGCGGTACATGAACGTGTACGGCCCGCGACAGGACTACCGCGGCACGTACGTGGCGGTGATCATGAAGATTCTCGACCGGCTCGACCAAGGGCTGCCGCCGCTGGTTTACGGCGACGGGTCGCAGGCGTATGACTTCGTCTACGTCGGCGACTGCGGGCGGGCCAACGTCTGCGCAATGAAGGCCGACGCCACCGATTCGTTCTACAACGTCGGCACGGGCATCAAGACCACGATCCTGGAACTGACGGAGATGATTCTGAAATTGACCGGATCGAGCCTGAAGGTTCAGTTCGAGCCGGCCGGCACGACCTTCGTCAAGAACCGCGTGGGCTGCCCCCGAAAAGCCGCCCGGGAGATCGGTTTCACTGCTGCCACCGGTCTGCAGGAGGGGTTGGCGCGGCTGATCGAATGGCGTCAGGGTCATCGCGAACAAGTCCTTCGCCGCCAGGCGGAC
Source organism: Planctomycetaceae bacterium (assembly GCA_039680605.1). Taxonomy (NCBI): domain Bacteria; kingdom Pseudomonadati; phylum Planctomycetota; class Planctomycetia; order Planctomycetales; family Planctomycetaceae; species Planctomycetaceae bacterium. The sequence goes on from JBDKTA010000034.1 coordinate 118,704, forward strand.
GCGCAGGTGGCGCCATGAGCCCCAAGCGCAACATTCCCATCGCGATTCCGTGCTTTGGCGATGAGGAATGGCAGGCGCTGCGGGAACCGCTGTCGAGCGGATGGGTGACGCAGGGCCCCAAGGTCGCGGCATTCGAGAAGGCCTTCGCCCAGCGTCAGGGCGCTGCCCACGCGCTGGCATGCACGAGCTGCACCGCCGGTCTGCACCTGATCCTGGCGGCGATGGGCATCGGCCCCGGCGACGAGGTGATCGTGCCCTCGTTCACGTGGGTGGCCTCGGCCAACGCGGTTTTGTACTGCGGGGCCACGCCGGTCCTGTGCGACGTGAACCGCGAGACGTTCAATATCGACATCGCCCACGCGGCCTCGCTGGTGGGTCCGCGGACGCGTGCGATCATCGCCGTTCACCTGTTCGGGCTCAGCGTCGACCTGGACGCCCTGGCCGCGGCGGCGCCGGGCGTTCCGCTGGTCAGCGACGCCGCCTGCGCCGTCGCGACGCGCTACAAGGGACGCCCCATCGGGTCGCTGGGCACGGCGGCGGCGTTTTCGTTTCACCCGCGAAAGATCATCGTCACGGGCGAAGGCGGTATGGTGGCGACTCAGGATGCCGCCCTGGCCGGGCGGATCGACTCGCTCCGCAACCACGGCGCGAGCGTCTCGGAAGAGCAGCGCCACGTCGGTCCCAAGCCTTACATTCTGCCCGAGTTCAACGCGCTGGGGTTCAACTACCGCATGACCGACCTCCAGGGCGCCGTCGGGTTGGCGCAGCTATCGCGGCTCGACGGGTTTCTGGAAGAGCGTCGCAGCGGCGCGGAGTTTTACCGGCGGGAGCTGGCGTCGCTGGGGTGGCTTCGGACGCCCTCGCAAGAGCAGTCGCGCGAGCACGGGTGGCAGGCCTACGTCTGCTACGTGGACGAGGCAAAATCGCCCCTGTCGCGCGACCGGATCCTCGAGGCGATGCAGGCCCAGGGCATCGGCGGGCGCCCCGGCACGCACGCGGTCCACATGCTGGGCCTTTACGCCAGGCAGTTCGGCTACACGGTCGACAGTCTGCCCGCGGCGCGGGACTGCTACCGCTACAGCCTGGCTATTCCCCTGCACAACCGCATGACGATGGACGATTATCGCTACGTGGCCGACGCCCTTAAGAATCTGGAATAATCATGTGTGGAATCGCCGGCGTACTCAATGGCAGCGATCGGGCGGTTTCGCCGGCCATCATTAAAAAGATGACCGACATCCTGGCCCACCGAGGCCCGGACGGCGAGGGGATGTTCGTCGAGGGTAACGTGGGCCTGGGGCACCGCCGCCTGGCGATCATCGACCTGACCGAGGCCGGCCATCAGCCCATGACGACACCCGACGGGCGCTACACCATCAGCTACAACGGCGAGGTGTACAACTTTCGCGAGCTGCGGCACGAACTGGAATCGCTGGGCTGCAGCTTTCGCTCCCGCACGGATACCGAGGTGGTGCTGCAGGCGTACGCCCAGTGGGGCAAGGACGCCCTGCACCGCTTCAACGGGATGTTCGCGTTAGCGATCTGGGACCGCCTGCGGCGCGAGCTGTTCGTCGCCCGCGACCGGTACGGGATCAAGCCGCTGTACTACCTCTTCCGCGACGGCGCGTTCGTGTTCGGCTCGGAGATCAAGGCCATCCTCCAGCATCCGTCGTACCGCCCCGAGCTGGACCGCCCGGCGCTGCTGGAGTACATGACCTTCCAGAACTTCTTCACCGACCGGACGCTGTTCAAGGACATCCAACTGCTGCCGGCGGGCAGTTACCTGATCGTGCGGCCGCACCCGCAACCGGCGCCAACCGCGCCGGTGCAGTACTGGGACTGGAACTTCCGCCAGGGCGACGACGACGGCGACGAGCGCGAGTACGTCGAGGAGCTCAACCGCCTGTTCGTCCAGGCCGTCAAGCGCCAACTGGTCAGCGACGTGGACGTCGGGGCGTATCTCTCGGGCGGCATCGACAGCGGGTCGATCACGGCCGTCGCCGCCGCCGAGCTGCCGTACATCCGGACCTTCACCTGCGGGTTCGACCTGCATTCGGCGTCGGGGCTGGAGCTGGCGTTTGACGAACGGGAGAAGGCCGAATACCTCTCGTTCCTGTTCAAGACCGAGCATTACGAGATGGTGCTCAAGGCCGGCGACCTGGAGCGGTCGATGGCGCGTCTGGCGTGGCATATCGAAGAGCCTCGCGTGGGGCAGTGCTATCCGAACTATTACGTGGCGCAACTGGCGGGCAAGTTCGTCAAGGTGGTCTTGTGCGGCACGGGCGGGGACGAGCTGTTCGGCGGCTATCCGTGGCGCTATTACCGGGCGGTGGTCAACGACAGTTTCGAGCACTACATCGACAAGTATTACGACTTCTGGCAGCGATTGATCCCCAACAAGATCATCCGCAAGGTTTTCGACCCGATCTGGAGCGACGTGGAGAACACCTGGACGCGCGACATCTTCCGCGGCGTCTTCAAGAAGCATCTTCCCACGCTGACGCGCCCCGAGGACTACGTCAATCACTCCCTGTATTTCGAGGCCAAGACGTTCCTGGGCGGCCTGCTGCTCATCGAAGACAAGCTCAGCATGGCGCACGGCCTGGAAAGCCGCGTGCCGTTCCTGGACAACGACCTGGTCGACTTCGCCATGCGCGTGCCGGTGCATTTCAAGCTGGGCAACCTCTCCGAGGTCGTCCGCATCAACGAGAACAATCCCGGGCCCAAGACCTCGCGGTACTTCAACAAGTCCCAGGACGGCAAGCTGCTGCTGCGCAAGTGCATGGCGCGCCACGTTCCAGCCGAGATCGCCGACGGCATCAAGCAGGGCTTCTCCGCCCCCGACGCCAGTTGGTTCAAAGGCGAGAGCATCGACTACGTGCGGCGGACCCTGCTGAGCCGCGACGCGCGGATCTTCGAGTTCCTCGACCGCACGGCCTTGCGGCAACTCGTCAGCGACCATCTCGAAGGGCGCGAAAACAGGCGGCTGCTGATCTGGTCTTTGTTATACTTGGAAACCTGGTTGACCAAATTCCTCCCATGAGCAACGACCGCACAGTCCTGTTCGTCGGCAGCAAGCGCATCGGCCTCGAGGCCCTCAAAGCCCTGTCGCGAAGCGTGGGCGGACGCGTCAAAGCCGTCGTGACGGCGGACGACGCGGCCGACGAACGCTCGATTTTACCGCAGTTTCAGTCACATTGTGCGGCCGCCAAGCTGCCGCTGTCGGTCCTGCACAAGAGCAGCGACCTCAAGGCGGTCGTGGCGGCGCAGCGCCCGCACGTGGTTGTGGTGGTGGGATGGTACTGGATCCTTCCGCCGGAGCTGCTGGCGATGGCGCCGGGCGGATTCGTCGGGGTACACGGGTCGCTGCTGCCCCGCTACCGCGGACAGGCGCCGCTGGTGTGGGCGATTTTGCGAGGCGAAACGCAGGCCGGCGCCACGATGTTCTACTTCGATGACGGCATGGACACCGGCGACATCGTCGATCAGAGAACCGTCCCCATCGGTCCCGAGGACAGCATCGCCGAAGTGCTGGCGGCAGTGCAGGAGCAGACGATCGACATGGTCGCCACCCACGCCCAGGGGCTGCTGGAAGGCACGGCCCCGCGGCGCCGGCAGAACGCCCTGGAGGCGACGTACGGTTCTCTGCGGCGCCCCGAGGACGGGCGGATCGACTGGTCCGCTTCGGCGCTGGAGGTACACAACTTCATCCGCGCCCAGTCGCGCCCGTACCCCGGCGCGTTCACGACGCTGGGCGACGGTCGGGAACTGCGCATCTGGCGGGCGTCGGTTTTTCCGATGCCCTACTACGGCATAGCGGGGCTGGTGGCCCAGCCGTTCGACGGGGGCATCGTGGTCCTCTGCGGGCAAGGGGCCATCATCGTGCGCGACTGCCAGACCGCCGATGGTCAGAGCGGTCCGGGCGATCTGCTCAAGTGGGGCGCGCGCCTGGGCGGCAGCGCACCGGCATGACGCCCATGTCAGGCACCGCAACAACGTTTCTGAGACACGCAATCCGGTTCGGACGCCGCGCGGCCGCGCGGGCGGTCCGCCTTTTTGCCAGGCCCGCGCGGGTGGCGCCGCTGGAGCGTCAAGACCCGCCGCGGCGCCCGCAGCGGCTGCTGCTGGTGGCCTGGTTCGACCCCAAAGGCCTTTCGACTATTGCCGAAAACATCGCCTCGATCGGCAGGCTGTCGCGATTCTCGTTCGATCTGCTGAATCTCTACCGCAGACCCTTTGGGCCGATGGCGATCCCCGCCGCGGTGCGCCTGGACGACTATGCCGGCCTGTTCATCCATTGCACCGCCAGCTATGACCCGGCGAACCTGCTGGCCCTGGACGCGCATCGCCGCGAGAAGATCGCCGACTATCGCGGGCTCAAGATCATGATGAAGCAGGACGAGCACTACCGCACCAACCGGGTGATCGACTACCTGGCGCGTCAGCGGTTCGACCTGCTCCTGACGTGCATGCCGCCTTGCAGCGTGGGGCAGGTGTACGGCGACCCTCGCCTGGCGCGCCTGCGGTTCCTGCACACGCTGACGGGCTACGTCTCCGACCGCATGCGGCAGTTCCGCCTCAGCCAGCGCGATGAGCGACCGATCGACGTGGGCTACCGCGGTTCGCTCCAACCCTTCCATTTCGGGCGCTTGTGCTACGAAAAGCAGAGCATCGGCTACGCCTTCAGCGAGTTCTGCCGCCGGCGAGGGCTGGCGTTCGACATCTCCAGCCGCTGGGAAGACCGCTTCCTGGACGAGTCGTGGTTTGGCTTTCTGGGCCGCTGCAAGGGCATCCTGGGAACCGAATCGGGCGCCAGCATCTTCGACTTCGACGGGTCGGTCGAGACCGCCGCGACGGATTATCTTCGCCGCCATCCCGACGCGCCGTTCGAGGAGGTCTGGCAAGCGGTGCTGGCGCCGGTCGAGGGGAACGTGTACTACAACCAGGTCTCGCCGCGGCATTTCGAGGCCGCCGCCACGCGCACGGTTCAACTGCTGTACGAAGGGCAGTATTCGGGCATCTTCCAGAAGGACCGCCATTACCTGTCGATCCGCCGCGACCACGCCGACGCCGACGAGGCGCTGTCGCGATTGATGGACCCCGCCGAGCGGCTGAGACTTTCCGAAGCCGCCTTCGAGGAGATCATCATGAACGACCGCTGGCACTACGCCACGTTCATCAAGGAACTCGACGACGCTATCGAGGCATTGCTGGACCGACGCTAGAGTCTACAGGGCCTTTCGGGCGGTGATGTACCAGTCGAGCCCCAGAAGCCGCGCGGGCAGGCCCAGCAGCTTCTTGCGGTCGATGACGACCGACCCGTTGCGGGTCATGGGGTCCATGTTCTCCCGCCGGCAGCGAACCTCCGCGAAACGGCTGAACACCCGCCGGATGTCGCCGCGGGAGAACAGCTCCGTGAACGGCGCGGCCTCGCCGTCGGCCGAGGCGTCATATTGCGCGCGGACGCGGGCTTGCTGGTTCTCGTGGGGGCGCCCTTTGAACCATTCCGCCAGCAGGCCCAGGCCCCGCGTCTTCCACTGGCGCAGGGAGAAGCGGTTGTAGACCATGATGATCGCCCTGCCGCCCGGGGCCAGCACGCGATGGATTTCATCCACCGCCCGCTGCATGTTGCCGGTGTGGTGCAGGCAGCCGATCGAGACCGCCACGTCGAACGACGCCTCCGGGAACGGGATGTCCAGGACCGACCCGCAGATCGCCTCGCCGCGCAGACCCTGGATCCGCAGGCGGGTGTTGACCAGCTCCGCCGCGGCGGCCGATATGTCCAGCCCGCGAAAGAAACTCGCCTGCGAGGCGATGATCTGCGACAGCGTCCCGTACCCCAACCCCACTTCCAGCACCCGCCGCCCCTCGAGGCCGCAGACGTGCTTGAGCAGATACGGATAAATATCCATGTACGCCGCGTCGAAGCGCCGCAGCGATTCGGGGGAATGATCCGTGATCCCGATATGGCGTGCCAGCCCGCTGCCGCAGAGCTCCTGCCAGAATTGCCGGTTCTGCTGGTCGATCTGTTCCTGCGTCATTGCGTCAGTCATGGAAGTGCCGTTTCGCCAGGGCCACGTTCGGCCAGCAATTGGGAGTAGATTCGGTCCAGCCGGTTTCCGCCGGCCTGCGCGGAGTGCCATTTCAGGGCGAACTGGCGGCCGCGACGTCCGATCTCGCGGCGTTTGTCGGGGTTGCGCACCAGGTCCCGCAGCACGTCGTGGATGGTCGCGGGGGTGGCGCTGATGACGGGCAGCTCGTCCACATACTCAGGGATCTCCTGTCGCATCCGCCGCAGCCACTCGGGGCGCAGGTAGCAGACGGCAGGTTTGCCCAGCATCAGCGCCTCGCGCACGTTGGCGCCGAACCACCCATAGGTCAGCATGTCCACGAAGATGTCGGCCTGGGCCTGGTAGTATCTCACTTCGATGTTGGGCACGTCGTGGCAGAAGACCATCTCGACATCGAGCCCCTCGGCCTTGAGCTGCTCAATGGCCGGGGCGATGATGTGCGTACACTTGATGTTGATGTTCCTGCGCCAGTCGGGTTGCTTCGTCCGCGTGCGCAGATGGTAGTTGCCGACGGCGTGGTAGATTTTGACCGTGTCGGAGGCAGGCCGGCGGTACTGGGGCGGAATCTCCAGGTCCGGGCTCCACACGTCGGGGTCGAGGCAGAAGAACTCGGGCACCTCGTGAACTCTCGGATCGTCGTTGTAATCGGCGTTGTTGCCGCCGAGGTTGACGATGTAGTCCGACACGCTGTTGCGCAGATGGCCCCAGGCCATATTTGATTTGTCGGAGCAGACGGTCGGCTCGTCGTGCCAGCGGCAGATATCGCACACCGGGTCGCCGCCCCAGGCCCGGAAGGCGGTCTGGGACACGCCGTCCATGCACCCGGTGATGGTGAACACGATCTTCTTGCCCAGGCGCCTGAGCAACTCGATGTCCCACCCGATCGGCATGCCCGAGAACAGGTGCGGATTGAAAAAGTGGAAGTACCGCAGGCTGTTGATGCCCGAAAAGTGAAGGACATCGTAATGATCCAGAACGTCCCACAGCGGTTTGAGTTCAGCGGGAAACTCCCGCCGCATCGACTGAAGATAATGGCGCAGCGTCTCTTTCAACAGCGTGCCGGCCGCGGGGTCCCCTTTCGCCGGGGCCCGCTTGAGATATTCCGGCAACGCGGCGGACAACCGCTCGAAGGTCGCCTGATCATATTGCCGGTCCCAGTGCTCATACTCCTTGAGCATGAAGTCGCAGGAGTGCATGAAGCCCTGGGCCCCCTCTCCATGGCAGACGAGCGTGTCGGCGGTCCATCCCAACCGGCGCAGCGCACGCGAAAGATACAAGGTGTTGTAATACGCCGAACCGACAAAGAGCACTCTGCCCTTGGTCGGCAGAGCGGCCGGCGCGTCCGGGGCCGCCGGCTCCGCAACCGCCAGCGCGGCGCGGGGCGCAGCGGCGGGGGCGGCCTTGGCGGCGATTTTCATGACCTTTCGCACAACCCGCATGGGCAGGCGCGACAGCTTGAGCAGCACCTTTCCGACCGTCAGTCCGCTGAGCGTATCGAGCACCTTCCTGCGCAGCCGGCGGACCGGTCCGGGCACGAGTTGCTTGAGCTTGCCCCCCAGACTCGGCGGCCCTTGCGATAACTGGTTGATCTGCGTCGGCGTCAACGGCAGGAGGTCGTCTTGCGGGAACAGGCGCACCGCGTCGATCGACTCGTCGACAAAGTCCGCGCGGGCGCTGCGCTCGAACGCCACCACCGAGCTGATCAGCCGTACGCCCTTGCCTGGTCCGGCGGCCGCGGCAAGGACGGCGTCGACCATCTCGATGAACGTCTTGTAGCTGTAGGCTCCGGATTCGACCACGTCGCGATACGCCTGCTGCGTCATCCGCTCCAGCAGCGGGATGTCCTCGAGCTTGGCCAGCACCTCGTCGGCGTTGCTGTAATCCTTCTTGAGCGGAATGTAGTGGACGTCCTTCTTGACGACGCCGGAGTATTCGCCTTCAAAGAGCACCAGCGCCGTTCCCATGGCGATGGCCTCGAAGATCTTGGGCGAAACCTGGTTCATCACGATCCGACCCTCGCTGTCCTTGAGAAACCGCTCAAAGACCTCGTCGAAGGTCATATCCGGTTTGCGCATCAGGGCGGATTTGACCCGCGCATGAAGCGAACCGTCGAAATCGAAAACATTGGCCCCGCTCTCGGTGCCCAGGGTGGCGCGGGAGTCGCCCAGAAACTCATACCACGCCGGACCGTAGATGCGCTTGTCGTCTTCCCACTCGATATCGGCCGCCACGCCCTTGGCGCGGCAGATCTCCCGCATGTGCAGGCCGATCAGGTACTTTTCCTGCCCCAACTTTCCGTACCAGAACGGCAGGCGCCGCCCCCGATAGCCGATGACCCACCGGCGCTGGGCCGGCGGCTTGCTGCGGGGCAAGTGTTCCAGCCGGTTGGGCACGTAGCCGGTGAGATTCTCGACGAACTGCACGTGCGGAAACCGCTTTCGCGGATACACCGCATCCTGATACGCCGGCGGCACGCAGGTGAAGACCACGTGCAGCCCGAGGTCCTCGATCTGATCGCAGGTGTTGTTCGTGTGGTCGTACTCGTCCTGGATGAACAGCACCTTGAGCCCGCCGAAGGCCCGCAACCGCTTGGCGAACTCCGGCGAAAGATGCCCATGGATGCACTGTCGGACGGAGTAGTGGATGATGATGATGTCGAAGTACGCCAGGTCCATCGGGCAGCGCGTATGCCAGGTCGCGTTGCTGTAGTAGATCGCGTTGCGGGAGTATGCCGCGAAGCTCTGCAGGTACTCCGCGACCGTCCCGATGTGAATCGAGCTGGCGTCGTACAGAATCAGCACGTTGTAGCGCGTGCCTTCCGGCGCCGATTTGCGGGTGACAGACGCCAGCGATTCGATAAGCCTGGCCCAATCCGTTCCAACCCCGGCCATGATGTGCGCGCCGTTGTAGCGGCCGCCTTCACGGCACAGCGACAGCACCTCGGGCGACGCCGCCACGAGCAGATCGGTGTGGGCAAGCACGTCCGACAGGCGCTGCCGCCTTTCGTCGGACAACTCCAGCGCGCCGGCAGTGGGGCAGAAGACCTTCAAGGGGCACAGCAGGTCGATCACCGCGTCGCAGAAGCGCTCGTCGCAAACCCACAACAGCGGTCGAATGCACCGCTGCTGCCGCAGGGCCAGGTTGATCAGGCGCGTCTGCTCCCTGCCGAAGGTCGCGTAGACGTGGAGGATCATCGCGCCTTTGATGCCGCAGGGCGCCAGGCGGTACTCCTGCGTCGGCAGGTCGGGCTGCACGATCAGCACGGGCATGTGACGCGCCAGGGCGGCGGCCACGGGATGCTCGCGGTCCTGATGCGCCCGGTGATCGAGGATCAGGGCAATGTCAAAGCGGCTGTTCAGCATCGGTTCTCACGTCAAAGCGCCATCTCGAAGTAGCCCTTGAGACGGTTGTAGTACTTGAACCCGGCATACAGCATCACCAGCGAAATCATCGCCAGATATCCCATCCCCCACAGGTTGGGCACCGTATGGCTCAGAAGGGCGTCGCGATACGGTTGAACCATCTGGAAGAACGGGTTGAAAAAGTTGATCGTCCGCACCGGCGCCGGGAGCATCTGCACGGTGTAGAAGATCGGCGTGAAGAACACGATCAGCAGCGTCGCGGTCGGAATCACCTGGACGACGTCGCGCAGGAACACGGCCGTGGCGCTGAGAAACAACCCGATGCCCATCAGGAAGGCGAACTGGAGCACGATGGTGGGGATCAGAAACACCACGTGCCAGGTGGGGTAATTGCCGTCGATCAACAGCAGGATGAACAGAAACGCCAGCCCGACGGCGAAGGGCACGGCCGAGACGACCGTCGCGGCCACGGGCAGCGACTCGGACTTGAAGACCACATTCTTGACCAGCGACGACGAGGACAGCACGCACGAGGTCGTGCCGCCCAGGCTGTCCTGGATCGCCAGGTAAGGCACGAAGCCGCTGATCAGCCAGATCGCGTAGGCGAAGGTGGTTTCGGCGCCGGGGAGCTTGCTCTTGTAGATGAACCCGAAGATGAAGGCGTACATGCCCAACAGCAGCAGCGGATGCATCACGGCCCAGAATCGCCCGAGGATCGACCCCATGTACCGGTCCGACAGGCTCATGCGGACGAGGTTGCCCAGCAGCCGAAGGTCCTGCTTTGTCATTCCCAGCACGGGCATCTATTGAACCTCCGACAAGGGCATCGGCTCGACGCTCCATTGAGCCTTGGGCCAGTAGATCGGGTTGGCAAACTCGTAGAACGGGTTCTCGACCTTGAACACGATGGTCCGCCCGGCCAGGACCGCCGGTGAAGGACCGCAGTCCGAGAGCAGTTCGACCCGCAACTCGTATGACGTCTGACCGAGTCGAACCGCCTCCAGCGGCGCCTCGAACACGGCGCTGCCGCCGGAGAGATCCAGTTCGAATCCGTCCTGCGACGCGCGGCGGCAGAGCACCCCCACGCCGTTCATCCGCTCGATGCTGATCCGCAGGTCCGGCTTTGCGATCGGACCGGCGACCGTCACCGGCACGCGAATTCGCATCGGGTCCAGCACGTCGAAAATCAATCGCTCCTGCCCCGACTTGTCCAGCAACGTGATATCGCCGACCTGGCAGCCGTCGGCCGCTCCCGTGGCGCCCAGGCGCGAGCGGAACTGCTTCTGCATCGCCTGCTCGTCGAGCTTGCGAACGTGTTCGACGTAAGCGGCGGTGACGTCGGCCGGATTGCCGTCCATGACCGCGCGCCCGTCGTTCATCCAGATGCAGCGCTGGCACATGTTCTTGATCGTCTCCATGCTGTGGGAGACGACGATCAGGATCCTGCCGCGGTCGCAGATGTCCTTCATGCGGGCCGAGGCCTTGCGGCTGAAGATCGCGTCCCCCACCGACAGCGCCTCGTCGATGATCAGGATTTCCGGCGAGATAAACGTGATCATGGCGAAGGTCAGCCGCGCCTTCATGCCCGAGGAGTACGTGCGAACGGGACGTTCGATGAAGTCCCCCACTTCCGCAAAGGCCACCGCCTCGTCGATCACGGCGTCGACTTCCTTGCGGCTCTTGCCGTTGACTTCGCCGCTGATATAGATGTTTTCGCGCCCGGAGAGGTCCTCTCGCAATCCGACGCCCAGGCTCATGATGCAGTTGACGTGTCCGTCGACCTCGATGGTTCCCGATGTGGGCTGGCTCAGGCCTGCCAGCATCTGAAGTAGAGTCGTCTTGCCGGCGCCGTTGCGCCCGATGATGCCCACGCGCTGCCCCTCGTCGATCCGCAGCGACACGTTATCGACGGCCACCACCGTCCGGGCCTTCTCCTGCACGTCCTGGCGCCCGCGCAGCACGCCCAGCAGCGAGGCGGCCTGGCGCCACGCCGACAGTTGGAACACCTTGCTCAGACCGCGAGTCTCTATGAACATGCTCGCCACCTCAGAGGCTCGTTCACGTAGCTCTCGCCGCTGCCGCCGGGGCAGGTGAAATAGACGTGCTTTCCGTTGTCCCAGCCCCACGCGTCTTCCATCACGTCGGTTCTCAGCGCCCCGGTCCCCCGAAGCACCGCCGCCCCGACCAGACCCTTGCGCAGCCCCGGAGGGGCCGGATAGCCGATCGCGACTCGCGCCGGCCCCACCCCCTCAGGCAGCGCGATCTTCTCGTGCGCCGTGCTGAAAAGATTCGCCATCATTCCCAGCCGCACGTCATGCACCGCCACCTGGAAATGAAGCGTCGATCCGGACATGAGCCGGGACACGACGGCTTCGATGCGCATCTGCCCATCCGTGCAGGCGGCCGTCAGCGACTCGATGCGGGCGTGCTGGCGGGGATAGGAGGATTCGGCGCTGACGCCCGCCCAGCGATAGTACTGCATGCCCACCTCGTGCGCCTCGCCGGACATGCGGATTCGGCCCTTCTCGAGCCAGATCGCCCGGTCGCACAGGCGTTCGAGGTGACCGATGTCGTGCGAGGCGATCACCACCGTGCGCCCCGAGCAGCAGAGGTCTTTGATGCGACGGATGGACCGGCCCTGAAAATGCTCGTCCCCCACGACCAGCAGCTCGTCGATCAGCAGCACCTCCGCCGGCGAGGCCGTCACCACCGAAAAGACCAGCTTGGCGGCCATCCCGCTGGAGTAGGTGATGACCTTGCGGTCGATGACCTCTTCGAGTTCGGAGAATTCGATGATTTCCGGTTCCAGGCGGCGGACCTCTTTGCGGGTGCAGCCCTGCAAGGCCAACCGGCGGCGGATATTGTCGCGCCCGCTGAGTTCCGGCACGAAGCCCGTGGCGACTTCCAGGATGCCCGAAACGTGCCCGCCGACGCGCACCTGCCCCGCCGAGGCGTTCGAGACGCCGCTGAGCACCTTCAGCAGCGTGCTCTTGCCAGCCCCGTTGGCGCCGATAACGCCCATCACTTGCCCCCGGTCCACCTCGAAGCTCACATCATCCAGCGCCAGAAATTTTTTGCAGTTGCGGCTGCGGTTGCCCCACATCGCCTGCCCAAGCCGGCTGACCAGCGCGTATTCCTTTGAGAGATGGCTCACCGAAATCAATGATGTCTCCAGCAGCTTGCAGGAGGTCGCGTAGATTTCCCGGCGCGGGGAGTCCCGCGTCCTGGAGGATTGGGCATATCATCGTGCATCTGGTCAGGATGATAGGGCAGCGCAGAGAGGTTTGCAAGAGCCCTGCCTCCCGACGAGGCGATTGACAATCGACTCGGGAGGTCTTATCATCCTTGCCTCTTACGGTCTTCGTCTTTTCGTTCCGCGTGGATCATGTGACGAAGGCATAACACCCTTAAGGCACGGTACATCATGTGTGGCATAGCGGGCATCGTAGACGTGAAGGGGCGGAGGCTGCCACACCTCCACCGCTGCCTTGACGCGATGAACACGCTCCAGCGACACCGGGGGCCTGACGGGGAAGGCATCTGGGAGCATCCGGCCCAGCACGTCGGTTTCGGTCATCGGCGGTTGAGCATCATCGACCTGACGACGGGCGACCAGCCCATGCGCGACGAGGGCGGCAACTGGGTCACCTATAACGGCGAGATCTACAATTACGTCGAGCTGCGGGAAGAGATCGGCCTGGAGCATTTTCGAACCACCAGCGACACCGAGGTCATTCTCCAGGCGTACCGCAAGTGGGGGCAGGACTGCGTCAGCCATTTCCGGGGCATGTTCGCCTTCGCCCTCTGGGACAACGGCAATCAGTCGCTGTTTTGCGCCCGCGACCGGTTCGGCATCAAGCCGTTCTATCATGCCCTCGTCGACGGCGTGTTTTACTTCGCCTCCGAGTGCAAAGCCCTGTTGCCGTTCCTCGACGCCATCGAGACCGACATCGAGGGGCTTCACGACTACCTGAGCTTCCAGTTCTGCCTGGCGGGCAAGACGCTCTTCAAGGGCGTCCAGGAATTGCTGCCCGGGCGCGTGCTGACGATCAGCAACGGCCAGATCCAGTCCCGCAAATACTGGGAAGTACACTACGATCTGGATTTCGAGCATACCGGGGTGTACTTCGAGCGCCAGATCGAGCAGTTGCTGCGCGACTCGGTGCGCGTGCATCTGCGCAGCGACGTCAAAGTAGGCTCCTACGTCAGCGGCGGGCTGGATTCGAGCATCGTGGCGGCCCTGGCATCGGAGATCTACGGCGACCAGTTCATCACCTTCAACGGGCGGTTCGACTGCGGCCCGGAGTACGACGAAAGCCGCTACGCCCAGGAACTGGCCGACCAGCTTCAGTGCCCGCTGCACATCGCCGACATCAACGTGCAGGACTTCCTGGACAACATCCGCAAGGTCATCTACCACCTGGACTTCCCCGTCGCCGGGCCGGGCTCTTTCCCGCAGTACATGGTCTCGCAACTGGCGGCGCGCCATCGCAAGGTGGTCCTGGGCGGCCAGGGCGGCGACGAGATTTTCGGCGGCTACGCGCGGTACATCATCGCGTACTTCGAGCAGTGCATCCGTGCCGCCATCGACGGCACCACGCGCAACGGCAACTTCATCGTCACGTACGAATCGATCATTCCCAACCTGGTGACCCTGAGGCAGTACAAACCGCTGCTGCAGGAGTTCTGGCGCGAGGGGCTCTTCGAGGACATCGACAAGCGATACTTCCGCCTGATCAACCGCGCCAACCTTCTCCAGGAGGAGATCAACTGGTCGGCGCTGGGAAATTATTCTCCGTTCGAGACCTTCCGGAGCATCTTCCACGCCGACAACGTGCGGAAGGAATCGTATTTCGACAGCATGACCCACTTCGACTTCAAGACGCTGCTGCCGGCCCTGCTGCAGGTGGAAGACCGCGTGGGCATGGCGCACGGGCTGGAGACGCGCGTGCCGTTCCTGGACCACGCGCTGGTGGAAATGGCCGCGGCCATGCCCAGCAACATCAAGTTCAAGGACGGCACGCTCAAGCATTCGCTGCGCAACGCCATGGGCTCGCTGCTGCCCGAGGGCATCCGCCAGCGCAAGGACAAGATGGGATTCCCCGTGCCGCTGAGCGACTGGGTCGCCGGCGACGCGCGCGAGTTCGTTCGCGATGTCTTTTCGTGCCGCCCGGCCCTGGAGCGCGGGCTCGTCAATAACAAGAATGTTCTGCAGAACATGGATCGTGAGCCCAAGTTCGGTCGCAAGACTTGGGGACTACTGTGCCTGGAACTCTGGCAGCAGGAGTTCCATGACAAACAGAGCCAGTACAAGAAGCTGGTTTCTGCTTAAGGAGAAGAAACATGAAAGTGCTGATTACGGGTGGCGCGGGATTCGTAGGCTCCAATCTGGCCGACCGGCTGCTGGCGCGGGGCGATGACGTTCTGGTCATCGACAATTACGCCACCGGGCGCCGCGACAACCTCGCCGCGCATCCGCGACTCAAGGTCGTCGAAGGCAGCATCGTCGACGCCGCCCTGCTCGACAGCCTCTTCGACGAGTTCAAGCCCGAGAAGGTCGTTCATGCGGCCGCTTCGTACAAGGACCCCGACAACTGGATCGAGGACATCCGCACCAATATCGAAGGCTCGGCCAACGTCGCCCGCGCCTGCGTGCGCACCGGCGTGTCGCGGATGATCTATTTCCAGACCGCCCTGTGCTACGGGATTACCCCCCTCGAGCAGCCCATCACCCTCAGCCATCCCATCCGCCCCGAGGGCAGTTCCTACGCCTACAGCAAGACCGCCGGCGAGCAGTACATCAACCTCTCGGGCGTCGAGTGCGTCACCTTCCGCCTGGCCAACGCGTACGGCCCGCGGAATATCAGCGGCCCGCTGCCGACGTTCTTCAGCCGCCTGACCACGGGCAAGACCTGCTTCTGCATGGACACCCGGCGCGACTTCATCTACATCCAGGACCTGGTCGATTGCGTGGTGCCCGCCCTGGACGGCAAAGGCCACAAGGGCGCCTACCACATCTCCTCGGGCTCGGATTATTCCATCAAGGAACTTTTCGACGCCACTATCGCCGCCCTGGGCATCAAGCTCGACAAGCCCGTTGAAGTGCGGCCGCGAAATCCCGACGACACGTACACCATCCTGCTGGACCCCTCCAAAACCCAGCAGGACTTCGGATGGAAGGTCAAGACGCCGCTGGAAGCGGGCGTCAAAGCCGCCATCGAATACTACCAGACCTACGGAATCACCCAGACCTTTACGCACTTGAAGCTGCAGAAGTGATGGAATTTCTTTCCCTCAGATTGAGGGCATAAAGGAGTCAACGTGAGCAGCGTTGCAGGCAGCCGTGTTCTAGTCGTGGGCGGGGCGGGGTTCGTCGGGGCCAATCTCGTCAAGGCGCTCTTGGCGAAGTCGGCCCGGCACGTGGTGGCGGTGGACAACCTCCTCTCGGCCGAGCAGGCCAATTTGCCCAAGTCGTCGAAGGTGACCTTCATCAAGGGCTCCATCACCAGCGACAAGGTCCTGGAGTCTCTCAAGGACAACTTCGACTACATGTTCCAACTGGCCACGTACCATGGCAATCAGAACTCGATGGCCGACCCGCTGGCCGACCATGCCAACAACACGCTGACCACGCTGAAATTCTGCGAGCGCGTCAAGAGTTTCAAGAAGATCCGCAAGGTGGTGTATTCGTCGGCCGGCTGCACCGTGGCCGAAAAGACCTACAACGACGCCCAGGCCACGACCGAAGAGTCGCCGGTCTCGCTGTGGATGGACACCCCCTACCAGATGTCGAAGATTATCGGCGAGCTGCATTTCAACTACTACTTCAAGCGGTTCGCCCTGCCGGTGGTCAAGGCGCGTTTCCAGAACGTGTACGGCCCGGGCGAGATTCTCGGCGCGGGCAAGTGGCGAGGCACGCCGGCTACCGTGTGGCGCAACGTCGTGCCGACGTTCGTGTACCGCGCGCTCAAGCAGATGGACCTGCCGGTTGAAAACGGCGGGATCGCCACGCGTGATTTCATCTACGTCGAGGATATTGTCGCCGGCCTCATCGCCTGTGCCGAGCGCGGCACGGCGGGCGAAGTTTACAACGTCGCCAGCGGCATGGAGACGTCGATCCTGGATTTGGCCAACAGCATCAACCGCCTGACGGAAAACCCCACGCCCATCGACTACAAGCCCCCGCGGGACTGGGACCGCAGCGGCAAGCGGTACGGCAGCACCGAAAAGGCCCGCCTGCAGCTTGGCTTCGAGGCCACGGTCCAACTGGAAGAGGGCCTCAAGCGAACCGTCGAGTGGACCCGCGCGAATCTGCCCCTGATCGACAAGTGCATCAACAAGCACCGTAAGCACATGGCCTGAGGCTCAGGCGTTTGCGGGCCCGCCGGCCAGGATCGAGACGATCCGCCCGCTGCTGCGGCCGTCGCCGTAGAGGTCCGCCGGGCGGTCCTGTGGCAGTTCCGCGCCGCGGCTCTCGAAAGACGCCACGGCCTTGAGGATTGCCTCTTCGCTCGCCCCGGCCAGCACGTTGCACCGGGCCTCGACGAGCTCGCTCCATTCGGTTTCGTCGCGCAAGGTCACGCAAGGCACGTCGAACCAGAACGCTTCCTTCTGAACGCCGCCGGAGTCGGTCATGATCATCCGCGCGGCGGCCTCGAGCATCAGCATGTCCAGGTACGGCACCGGGTCGATCAGCCGCACGCCGCAGGCAAGCTGCTCGCCCGCCAGTTTCTGCCTCGTGCGCGGATGCACCGGAAAGATGACCGGCTTGTCCAGTTGAGCGAACGCCCGCAGAATCCCGTTCAGGCGGGCCGGGTCGTCGGTATTCTCCGCCCGGTGTACCGTCGCCAGGTAGAACGACTTGGGCTCAAGCCCCAACCGCGCCAGGATGTCGGACTTGCGGCCGAGTTCGGCGTTGAAGAGCACCGAATCGTACATCACGTCGCCCGTCTTGTGGACGCCCTTGACGATCCCCTCGGCCGCGAGATGACTGACCGCCGCGTCGGTCGGGCAGAACAGCGCGCTGGACAAATGATCGGCGACGACGCGGTTGATCTCCTCAGGCATGCGCCGATTGAAGCTGCGCAGGCCCGCCTCGACGTGAGCGATGGGCACGTGAATCTTCACTGCCGCCAGCGCCGCGGCCAGCGTCGAGTTGGTGTCGCCGTAGATCAGCACCCAGTCGGGTTTCTCGGACAGGATGACCTGTTCGAGCCGGTCGAGCATGACGGCCGTTTGCGCGCCGTGGCTGCCGGAGCCGACGCCCAGGTTCATCGCCGGCTGCGGAATCTGCAGTTCGTCGAAGAAGACCTTGGACATGTTGTCGTCGTAGTGCTGTCCGGTGTGGACGATGCGCTCTTGCAGAACCGCCCCGCCATGCTCGGCGTTATGCGCCGCGATGGCCCTGCTCACAGCCGCCGCCTTAACAAACTGCGGCCGCGCCCCCACAACCGTCAGAATCTTCCGTGCCTGGCTCAAGAATCTTCTCCATAAGAGTCTGCTGCGCAGTTCACCACTTGAGCACGCCCTCGTCAAGGCTTTTCGCTTTTTGCTGGCAGCTAACCACCTGTTTTCAAGCGTTGCTTTAGCTCTTCGCCAAGCGTACAATTTGTAAGATTGGTACAATGGAGGCACTGCGATGACTACCGTGCGAATATCTGAAGCTCGTCAAAATCTGGCCGACCTGGGCAGCCGCGTCGCGCTGCGGGGCGAGCGCGTGGTGGTGGAACGCCACGGCAAGAACCTCTTCGCCCTGGTGCCGATGGAAGACGTGGAACTGCTCGAGCGAATCGAGGACGAAACCGACATCCGCCTGGCGCGCAAGGCCATGAAGGAAAAAGGCCGCAACATCCCGTGGGAGAAGGTCAAGAAGGACTTGGGACTGTAGCGCCGCATGAGCTATCGAATCGAATTTCGGCCGGCCGCTCTGCGGCAGATGCGGCGAATCCCCAAGGTCTTCAAGGCCCGCCTCATGACGGCCATCGCCGCGTTGTCTCATACCCCCCGCCCGCCGGGCAGCGTGCAGCTTGCGGGGCCTGATGACTTCCACCGCATCCGTGTTGGCGACTACCGCGTCATCTACCTGATACACGACCGCGTGCTCCTGATATGTGTCGTCCGCATCGGCCATCGAAGGGATGTCTACCGGGAGCTGTAACTTCGCGATGAAAATGGCAGCATCCTTTATTCGCCTGCCGATTTCTTCTCTTGCGACAGCACATTCTCCAGCGCCGCCGATGCCGGGCCTGGTCTTGCCCTCACGGTCAAGGGAGAATCGATAGACGTACTTCCAGGGCCCAAAGACGTAGTCGCCCGCCTTGGCCCAATCGATGGGCGAAGCTTTGAGGCCGGCAGCTTTATCCCACTCCGCTCGCATCGGCTCAAGCCGCTCAAGTAGTTCGTCCATCGCCTCTCGTGGCCGGCCGCCTTCCGCCAGGGCATCTGTCATCGCCTCCAGCATCGTCCTGATAGACGCGTTCCACGTCGGGTACATCAAGTAGCATTTCTCGCCGCAGTGGACGGTCACCATATATCCGCGACCCAGCTTAAGTCTCACATCCGGCTCCAATTCCCGGAGCGACTCCAGCACACCGGCGCCTGCCATGGCACCGATGAACGCTTTAGTCTGATCTTCTCCCAAGCTGCATGAGACCTTTCCCGGTACGGGCGAGCCCGGCAGGGCTGGCACAGAGCCCTTGTACATGATCACGCTGAGGAATTGGTGCGGCTGGTTCTGGCCGATGTATTGCACTTCGATTCTCGTAGCTCCCAAGCCAATCTGGCCGGCGGTCTTCCAAGTGGGCTGCTTGTCGGCCAGCTTGGCAAGGGTGGCGTCGATGGTGGTGGCGGCTTCGCCTTTGGGTGGGAACAGCGCCCGCAGTTGCAGCAGTTGCCAGTAGACCTGCGCATTGAACGGCAGCGTTCGCTGATACGTCCAGCCGGCCGGGCGGGTCCGGCGTAGGGAGCATGTCGCGGACGGGGCTGGCTGTCATCTTCGACCGGCTCAGCCAACCCGTTGCCACCAGGTGATCGATGATCTTCCCAGCCGCGGCCGCATCGATCTGCGCGGCCGGCCAGTAGGGCGCCCGCTTATCTCGGGCGCCGGTGACCCTCAGCGTCAGGCTGGGATATTCTCCCGCCTTTTGCCGCGCCGGCGGAATGAATCTGATATCCAACTGGAAGGTCTTGAGGTCGCCTTTGAGCAGGGCCGCATTACGCTGGTCCTGGGTTTGGGACTGGGATTGTGCGCCCGCCGCCAGAGCGGCGGCCAACAGAACTGCTGCAGGGTTTATCATTTCATGTCCTTTTGCCTGTTGCCTACGAAGATAGACGCTCCCAAAATGGCGAAGTTCCTGTAATCTGGCGATAAACCGAAGGCTCGGGTGGGGCAACAACCGCGTCGAGCAAGCTCGACCGCTAACGTGTGCTTTGTAAGCTTTGCTGCCGGTTTTGCGTTTTCCACTACAAAGGACCAACTGCCTTGCAACAGATTGATGTGAATACGTCCAGCGTGATAACTGAACTAACGCCGGGCTCGGTGGGCATCAACGTCGACTACCTGCGCGACATGGATTCCAACCGCCCTGCCGCGCGGCCGATTGCTGAGGCGCTGCGGGAGATGGGGGCGGCTTGGCTGCGGTATCCCGGCGGGGGCAAGTCGGACTCGCATCTGTGGTCGACGCCGCCTTGGGATAAACCGCGGCCTCAGATTTACAGGGCCTATGCGGATTGGGCGGTCGGGCATGAGGTGATGGACTTCGACGCCTTCATCGCCCTGTCGCGGCAGGTGGGGGCGGAGCCGTATGTCGTCGTCGGGTGCAAGCGGGCCGGGCCGATCTCGGTCGAGGAGTATTTCGAGAACGCCGTTGAGTGGGTGCGGTACGCCAACGTCAAGAAAGGCTACGGCGTGCGGTACTGGGAGATCGGCAACGAAAACTGGCTCAACGACATCAACAAGCCCGAAGAGATGGCCCCGCTGGTGGTGAGGTTCTCGCGGGCGATGAAGGCCGTCGATCCGACCATCCTCGTCGGCTCAAACGGCTTCAACATGTCCTGGTGGGAGAAGTTCCTGCCCGAGGCCGCGGGCGATCTGGACTTCCTCTCGCTGAGCACCTACCCCTGCAGCACGTGGATGGGCTACGACTACTATCGCACGCACGCCGAGCTGGTGCTGTGCGAGCAGGCGCGAATCGCCTCAGAGGCGATCGACAAGCACGCCCCGCCGGCTGACCGGCAGCGGCTTTTCGTGGCCGCCGTCGAGCTCAACTCGATGGACTACGCCACGGGCGGCTGGCCCAACCGCAACAACCTCGGCCACGCGATCGTGACGGCTGAGATCATCGGCCAACTGCTTCAGACGCCGCGGGTGCGCCTGGCGATGCTGTGGAACACGCGCTGGGTCGAACCCGAGCCCGAGACGATCTGGTACGGCCTGGGCAAGAGCAACGAGCTGCTGCCCGCCGGCCGCGCCGTGGCGGTCTGGGGGCAATTCCTGCACGACACGTTCGTGGCGTGCAGCCGCACCGACACGATCGTGACCTTCGCCAGCCTCTGCCAGAGCAGCGGCAAGCTCAGCGTGTGGCTGATCAACAAGGATCTCTCGCCGGCGCAGGTGTCGCTGAAGATCGAAGGTCCGCGGCGGTACTCGCAGGCGCGGCGATGGTGCTTTCACGGCCAGGGGCCCGACGACATGCACCCGGTATGGGACGGTGACGACGCCGCCGCGACAGTCGAAGGCGGCCATATCGAAGCGCTGACCTTGCCCGGTCCGTCGATGACGGTGCTGGCGCTGGAATGACGCAGCCGGGCGTTGGCCCCCGGGTGCCATGGCGGCCGTTTCAGAGCCGCCATGTCCCTGAGGCTTGCTCGCAAGCATGGCGGCTGAAAGACGGCCGCCATGGCACCCGGGTTCTCAGGCGTCACAAGGAGCTACCTATCGTGCCGAGGGCATCGCGACTATAATAAGTGGAGCCATGGATATCCCCGTAGAACTGTCGCGTATTTTGATCACCGAGCTGGGCGACCAGCAGGTGATATTCCTGCGCGAGAAGAGCGGCGATCGCAGCTTCCCGATCCTCATCGGCACCAACGAGGCCCTGGCGATCGACCGGCGGCTCAAGGGGCAGCTGACGCCGCGGCCGATGACGCACGACCTGCTGGCGACGGTGATTGACGTCATGGGCGGGCGGCTGGAGCGCATCGTCATCAACGACATACGCGACCACACGTTCATCGCCACGATCTACATCGCCCAGGGCGAAAAGACGATCGAGGTCGACGCCAGGCCCTCCGACGCGATCGCGCTGGGGACGGCCCAGGACACGCCGATCTTTGTTTCGCAGCACGTGCTGGACAACGTCACCAACGGTCCGCCGACCAAGAACGAGCGCCTCGAACTGCTCCGCCACCGCCTGGCGGCGCTCGAACAGGCCATCGGCGAAGTGACCGAGCGTCTCAACGACAACGACTTCATCTCGCAGGCCCCCGCCGACGTCATCAGCCAACTCGACACGCAATTGGAAGAAATGCGCCGAGAACACGACGCGATCGACCGGGTGCTGAAGAAACTCGGCTGACTATTTCAGCGGAAATATTCCCAGCGACACCACCAGTCCGCGCGGCGTGTAGTAGTGCGCGGCGAAGCTGCTCTCGGTGATGCTGCTGAGGGTCAGACCGTAATAGTTGCCGTTGCGGGCGTCGACGAGTTCCTGGCGGGTGGGACCGGCCTGCTTGGCGTTCTGCGGTTGATCGAAGTGGCCGACGAACCGGCAGAGGCAGTCGGTGGCGTCGTCGAGCATTCGCTGGGTGGGCACGTAGGCCTGGTCGTTCTCGCCGGACATCCGGTCGGGTGCGTAGATCCGGGCCGAGGCCATGCCGTTTTCGTAGATCACCAGGCCGCCCCACTGGCTTCGCTTATCGGTGCGGTCGCCCATGGCCAGGGCGCCGATGGCCCGCTGCATTCCCGGACGGTTGAGCATCTCATCGAGCAGAAACAGGTTCCACGCGTCGGCAATGCTGAGCCGGTCCGAGACCGCCGTGAACCCGCTGGAGCCGCTGACCGCCCCGCCGACGACATGGGTTCGTCCCATAAAGCTCTTGCCCACTTTGGCGACCAGGTCCAGCCGCCCCTGCGTAGCGGTTCGGAGCGGGTCGCTGCCCAGGCGCGTCAGCAGGTGCAGGTCGCGGATATTGAAGACGTACATCTCGTTGCGCTGCCAGAGCTGGAAGAGCCTCTCGGTGTCCGGCAGGCGCTTGCGCTGCACCTGCTGGGCCTGGACGATGGCCAGGAACTCCGGCCCGTCGGCAGGAATGTAATTGAAGCGGTCCAGGAAGAGCTGCAGCGCCGCCATCGCCGGGTCCTGGGCCGGCGTCTGCTCGATCCGCGTGCGCAGCTCCTGGCCGCTCAGGCGGCGGCTGAGGAGCTTGATAGCCGACCCCTTGGCCCGGAATCCCGGCGTGTTGATGCCGTCCAGCAGGGCCTGGGCCCAGGGCTTCTTCGAGGTGCTCTCGACGACGCGGCGGTAGCGGTTCTCGTCGACGCCGGAGACGGCGGGCAGCTCGGCCCAGAACTTCAGGATGCCCTCGAAGACCTGCGAATTGGGGTTTCGCTCGAGGTATCCCATCGCCGCCTCGCGAAGGCGGTCGTTGACGGCCAGCACCGGCCAGTGCTTCATGAGCGTTTCGCCCAGTCCCGGCGCGTCGCGGCGGAGGAGGAAGGTCAGAGCCCCTTCGCGCAGGGCGTCGGGGGCCTTGGTGTCGCCGAGCAGTTCGCCGATGGCTTCGCGGACCTGCGGTTCGCCGCCGCCGAGGGTGTCGGCCAGCTTGAGCGATTCGATTCGCTTGTCGGTGGGCAGGGAGTTGTCCAGCGCCCGCTGGAGGTTGTACTGCACGACCACAAAACGCGGATATGACGTGCGCGGGTCGCGGCTGCGCAGGGCATAGTCGGCGCTGCTGGCCGGCGGTGCGGCGATCTGCTCTTCGCACCCGGCGGCAACGGCCGCCAATATCAATAAGACACGCGTCATGCGCATCGTCACACTTTACCGCTCCGCAAGGCGATTGGGAAGAGGGAGCGCGCAGCGGATCAGGATGGATGATTGGATGGATGGATGGATGGATGGATGGATGGATGGATGGATGATTGGATGGGTGGATGATTGGATGGGTGGATGGATGGATAATCGTCCTCGTCCTCGTCCTCGTCGTCGGTTGTTTCTTTGTTTCTGTTGCTACCACACGGGATTGCAGTACATCGCCAATCAAGATAAACTCTTGCCCCATGGCAACGCTCACAGACGCACAGGTCCAGGATCAGGCAAACGCCCTCGTACGCGGATGCGAGGCGGTCTATACGCGCCCGGAATTGGTGCAGCGTCTGACCGCGGCCGCGGCGGGCGGTCGGCAAATGCGCGTCAAGCTGGGCATGGACCCGACGGCCCCGGATATCCACCTCGGTCACACCGTCGTGCTGCGGAAGATGCGCCAGTTCCAGGACCTCGGTCACAAGGCCGTGCTGATCATCGGCGACTACACCGCCCGCATCGGCGACCCGACGGGCGTCAACACCACCCGCCCGATGCTCTCGCCCGAGCAGATCGAGATCAACGCCCGCACGTACCTCGACCAGGCCGGAAGGATCCTCGACACCCGCCCCGAGCGCCTGGAAATGCGGTACAACGGCGAATGGCTGGCCAAGATGACCTTTGCCGACGTGATCGCCCTGGCCGCCAAGAAGACCGTCGCGCAGATGCTCCAGCGCGAGAGCTTCAAGAAGCGCCTCGACGCCGACCAGGACGTCTACATGCAGGAGTTCCTCTACCCGCTGATGCAGGGGTATGACTCGGTGGTGATCGAGGCCGACGTCGAACTCGGCGGCACGGACCAGACGTTCAACAACCTCGTGGGGCGCGACCTGCAGAAGGCCTACGGCCAACCGCAGCAGCTTGTCATGATCATGCCGATCCTGGTCGGGCTCGACGGCGTCGAAAAAATGAGCAAGTCCAAGGGCAACTACATCGCCGTCACCGACAGCCCCAAGGACATGTTCGGCAAGGTGATGAGCATTCCCGACGCGCTCATGGCCAACTATTTCACGCTGCTGACGGACCTGCCCGCCGACGAGATCAAGACCGCCACCGACGCGGCTGTCACGCACCCCCGCGCCGCCAAGGCCCAGCTCGGGCGCATGATCGTGGCGCAGTACTACGACGCCCAGGCCGCCCAGGCCGCCAGCGACGAGTTCGACCGCGTCTTCGCCCAGAAGGACGTTCCGACCGAGATGCCGTCCGTCGAGGTGACCGGACCGGGCACGATCCTCGACCTGGTCATGAAAGCCGGTTTCGCCACCGGCACCAGCGAGGCGCGGCGGCTGCTCAAGCAAGGCGCCGTCAGCATCGACGCCGTGAAGTTCGCGCAGTTCGACGAGATCGTCGATCCCAAAGACGGCGCCGTTCTCAAGGTCGGCAAGCGATCCTTCGCACGCATCGCCCGCCGCTGATAACGTCCCCGAGGCATCCATGACATCCAAAGACGTGACGATTCTTCGCGAGCTGGCGCGGCAGTATGCAGCCGTCTGCGCCGATCCCGTCCAGGACGAGCGGCGCAGGCTCTGGGCGGACCATAACAGCCTCATCAGAACGCGGCCGCTGATCTACGTGCGGGCCATTGTCGAGGTGCCGCAGGTCGACACGCTGCTGTGCCAGGACCCCTTCTACCGCGGGTACGAGCACTACCTGCGACACCGCCTGTACTGGGCGTCGCTGGGCGACGACTGGCCGCACGAACCGTGGATCACCGTCCAGGCCGTCCACAAATGCTGGGGATGGGGCCTGTCCGGCCAGCGCCACGTCAGCGGCGAGGCCGGCGGGTCGTGGAAGGTGGACTACCCCATCAAGGCCCTGAGGGACGTCGAGAAGCTCCAGCCGCCCCGCCATGAGATCGACGAAGCCGCCACCGCCGCGGCCGCAACGCGACTGCGCGAAGCCATCGGCGACATCCTGACGATCAACATCGACCGCGGACCGGCGTTTCGCATGTGGTCTGCCGACATCTCCACCGACCTGGGGTACCTGCGCGGGATCGAGAACGTCATGCTCGACATGATGGACAACCCGCGGTGGCTGCACGAACTCTGCGCGTTCATGCGCGACGGCATCTTACGAACGCACGAGCAGGCCGAGGCCGCCGGCGACTGGGGCCTGTGCGACCACGAGAACCAGGCGGTGCCCTATGCCTGCGAACTGCCCGCCCCGGCCGCCAACGTCAACGGCGTGCGCCGCGGCGACCTGTGGGGCTACATGGCCGCCCAGGAGATGACGCTGATCAGCCCGGCGATGCACGAGGAATTCATCCTGCAGTACCAGTTGCCGATCATGAAGGCCTTCGGCCTGACGGCGTACGGTTGCTGCGAGAACCTCACCCACAAGATCGACATGCTGCGGCAGGTGCCCAACCTCCGCCGCATCGCGGTGGCGCCGGTGGCCGACGTGAAGCGCTGCGCCGAGCAGATCGGCACCGACTACGTCATCTCCTACCGCCCCAACCCCGCGCAGATGGTGTGCGTGGGGTTCGAGCCCGACAAGGTCCGCAAGATCATCCGCGAGGCGATGGAGATCTGCCGCGGCCTGCACGTCGACATCACCCTCAAGGACGTCCAGACCGTCGAGCACCAGCCCGAGCGATATCCCCAGTGGGTAAAGCTCGTCCGCGAAATTGCCGATGAGTTCGCGTGACGGGTCGGAGTCGGGGAAGAAACTTACCACAGAGGCACAGAGGACTTTACATAATTCCTCCTTCATGAGTTTTGGCCCCGGAGGGGCCTTCGTGTTTAGCCCAGGGCGCCGGGCGAGCGAAGCGAGCCCAAGCCCTGGGAATGATGCGTAGATTCAATGAGCCCCGGAGGGGCGGCCGTGACGATGGCAGGCAATTCCGTCCGCCCCGCCAGAAGCCGGGGAATATGCGACACAGAGACGCAGAGAAGACAGAGAAAAACAATTGCTCTGAAGAGGAAGACTGAAGAAGCCCTTCCCGTTACTGTTTTCTCTGCGCCTGAGGATTTTGCATAATTCATCCTTTATGGGTTTTGGCCCCGGAGGGGGCCTTCGTTCTTAGCCCAGGGCGCCGGGCGAGCGAAGCGAGCCCAAGCCCTGGGAATGATGCGTAGATTCAATGAGCCCCGGAGGGGCGGCCGTGACGATGGCACGACAATTCCGTCCGCCCCTCCGGGGCTCGATGCGAGGGGATCCGGACCCAGGGCTTGGCCTGAAGTCTGCCGTCGCAGCCTTCAGTCCTGCGCCCTGGGCTAAAAACGATTTGCCCCTACGGGGCAATGCAGCCCGCTGAAGTTATGCAACATCCTCAGGCACACAGGCTGAGATAAACAGAATCTGAGCCTGAGGATTTTGCATAATCACGCGGCGAGGTCCCTCTTTCGTCCGAAGGACGAATATTCGTCAGCCCAGGGCACAGCGCAGCGCCGCACTGGGGAATCATCGCCCCAATGTGTCTTGAGCCCTGAAAGGGCGGAACATCATCGTGTGCCGCCCTTTCAGGGCTTGATCCGTTGGGCGACCTGAACCCAGGGCTGCGTCACTCGCTTCGCCTCGTGACTGCGCCCTGGGCTGACGAATTGCAGGCCTTCGGCCCGCATGCCAAGAGTTCGCCTGCTCTAGCCCGTAAATTGCATGAACCGCAGAGATCGCAGAGTACGCAGAGAAGCAAATGGCTCACAACAATACCATCTAACGTCGCCGTCGACCTTAATCCGAAAAAACAGACTGTCCATGCGGCCCGCCTCCGCAGTTTTCTGCAAGTCGCGTCCTTCTAAACACCTCTGCGGCCTCTGCGATCTCCGCGGTGAAATATCTGGGCTAGGGCTAGACCAGCCGTCCGATCGTCGGCAGGGGGCCGACCAGGGGCTTGGCGTACTGGATGAACGCGTCGGTCACGCCGTTGCCGGCCTTGTTGATGTACTGGCGGGGCATGTCCTTGGTCAGGCGGGCGACGTCCTTGATGTCGGCTCGCTCATAGCTGATCCGATACGCCGGTCCCTTGGCCCGCACCATCACCACCGAGCCCTGCTTTTCGCCGGCGAGGGCGAACTGCACGGCCTTGCGGCCGCACATGCGGGCCTCGTCGGCGTCGACCTCGCTGGCGATGCCGGGGAAGCTGCGCTGCAGGTATCCGAAGGTGTCGGAGCGAACGCGGAGCTTTCCGAACTGGTCCTTGAGCTTGCTCTTGAGGTAGTCGCTCAGGAAGTCGCCCAGGATGCCCGTGCCGGAAAGCTGCACGTTGCCGTGCGTGTCTTTCTCGAGCTGGATGTTCATCTCCGCGGCCAGCTTGACGGCGATGGGGGTCTCGTGCTCGTCGACGATGCCCTCGGAGACGGCGATCTGGCAGCGGCCGAGCTTGGCGTAGACCTTTCGCACGTCCTCGACGAATTTCTCGGTGATGAAGGGCACTTCCGGCACGTAGATCAGGTGCGGGCCTTCGCTTTCGTCCTGCCGACCCAGCGCGGCGGCGGCGGTGAGCCATCCGGCGTTGCGCCCCATGACGACGTTGATCTTGAGGCCCGGAAGAGCGGCCGAGTCGCGGTCGTCGCCCATGAACGCGCAGGCGACGAACTTGGCGGCCGATCCGTAGCCGGGGCAGTGGTCGGTGACGCGCAGGTCGTTGTCGATGGTCTTGGGAATGTGGAACGCCTGGAGGTCGTAGTTGTCAGCCGCGGCCATTTCCGAGACGATGCGGGCGGTATCGGCCGAGTCGTTGCCGCCGATGTAGAAGAAGTACCGCACGTCGTACTTGGCGAAGACGCCGAAGATCTTGCGGCAGTATTCCTCGTCGGGCTTGTCGCGGCTGGAGCCCAGCGCGGCGGCGGGGGTCTGGGCGACTTTCTCGAGCAGGGCCTTGCCGGCTTTCTTCAGGTCGATGAAGTCTTCCTTAACGATGCCCTTGACGCCGTGATGGGCGCCGAGGATCTTGCCGATCTTGTTCGAGGCCTTGAGAGCCTCGACGGCCCCGACGAGCGACTGGTTGATGACGACGGTCGGCCCGCCGGATTGTCCGATAACGACGTTGCCCTTGGTTGTCTTGGCCATTGCTTGCTCCCTGTGGCATGGGCGTCTCGCCCATGCTCCCTGTGTGGCATGGGCGTCTCGCCCATGCTCCCTGACGTTTCTTTCCAACCTGCACGGGCGAGACGCCCGTGCCACCTAAGAGCACGGGCGAGACGCCCGTGCCACCGAAGACCGCGGACGGGACGTCCGCTACACGGTCCTATTTCTCAGCCGGCGGGGCGACTTTGGCCGGGCCGGGCAGCAGGTCGCGCTCGATCATCTGCGTGTCCCACTGGCCGCGGGCGAACTTCTCGTGCGAGAGAATCTTGCGGCACAGCGGCACGGTGGTCTTGGTCGGGTGGATGGCGAACTCTTCCAGCGCCCGCTGGGCGGTGGCGATCGCCTCGACCCGCGTCGGGCGATGCACGATCAGCTTGCCGATGAGGCTGTCGTACGTGGGCGGGATCGTGTACCCCTGGTACACGTGCGAATCCCACCGCACGCCGTAGCCGCCCGGGGCCACGAACGCCTCCACCGGTCCGGGGCTGGGACGGAAGTTCAGGTCCGGATCCTCGGCGTTGATGCGGCACTCGATGCTCGTGCCCGTCTGCGCCAGATCCTTCTGCTTGAACGGCAGCGTCTCGCCGGCCGCCACCCGAATCTGCCACTTCACCAGGTCCACGCCGGTGACCATTTCGGTGATGGGGTGCTCGACCTGGATGCGGGCATTGACTTCGAGGAAGTAGAACTTGTTGTTGCTGTCGAGCATGAACTCGACCGTTCCGGCGTTGTAGTAGCCGCACTCTTTGGCCAGGCGCACAGCCGAGGAGCAGACCTCCTGGCGCAGCTCTTCGCTGAGGCCGGGGGCGGGGGTTTCCTCGATGAGCTTCTGGTTGCGCCGCTGGACGGAGCAGTCGCGTTCGAAGAGGTGTACGACGTTTCCGGCCATGTCGCCGAGGATCTGAACTTCGATGTGGCGGAAGTTCTGAATGCATTTTTCCATGTACAGGCGGCCGTCCTTGAAGGCGATCTCGGCTTCGGACTGTGCCTGCTTGAAGCTGCCGCGCAGGGAGGCTTCGTTGTGGGCGAACCGGATGCCGCGTCCGCCGCCGCCGGCGGCGGCCTTGATGGCCACGGGGTATCCGATCTTCGCGGCGATCTTGACGGCATCGTCGACCGATTCGATGGCGCCTTCGCTGTCGGGGGTGGTCGGGACGCGTGCGACTTTGGCCATTTCCTTGGCGCGGATCTTGTCGCCGACGCCGCGCATGGCCTCGATGCTCGGGCCGATGAACTCGATCTTGCAGTCGCGGCAGATCTGGGCGAAGTGGGCGTTTTCGGCGAGGAACCCGTACCCGGGGTGGATGGCGTCGACGTCGGCGATCTCGGCGGCGGCGATGATCCGCGGGATGTTGAGGTAGCTCTGGGCCGAGGGCCCTTCGCCGATGCAGATGCGGTCGTCGGCCAGGTGCAGGTAGCTGGCGTTGCGGTCGGCCTCGGAGAAGACAGCCACCGTCTCGATGCCCATCTCCTTGCAGGCGCGGATCACACGCAAGGCCACCTCACCGCGATTGGCTATCAACACTCGTGAGAACACTCAGGTCTCCTGACTTTCAATTCACCGCAGAGATCGCAGAGACCGCAGAGGAAGACAATTCATGAATCCCCGTCTCTTATTCTTCTCTGCGTCCTTTGCGTCCTCTGCGGTGAGAATTTACGGTTTGACGCGGAAGAGCACCTGCCCGAACTCGACGGGCTGGGCGTTCTTGACGCAGATTTCGACGACCGTGCCGCTGCATTCGGCCTTGATTTCGTTCATGACCTTCATCGCCTCGATGATGCAGGCGACGGAGCTGTCGCTGACGGCGGTGCCGATCTTGATGTAGGCCTCGCTGTCGGGGCTGGGGGCGGCGTAGAAGGTGCCCACCATCGGGCTCTTGATCTCGATGAGATTGCTCACCGGGGCCTTGGGGGCCTCGGCCGGCGCGGCCGGGGCGGCAGCGGCCTGCGCGGTCGCGGCGCCCATCATGGCCATCGGCGCCGGCGCAGCCATCTGGACCGCGCCGGTGGGTCCGCGGCGCAGTCGCACCTTGGCTTCGCCGTCGGCGATATCCAGCTCGCTCAGGTCGTTCTCCACCATCAGGTGGACCAGCAACTTGATCTGTTTGATATCCATGATTCTTCCCTGTGGGCACGGGCGTCTTGCCCATGCGCCGTGTGGCATGGGCGTCTCGCCCATGCTCCCTTGTGGCATGGGCGTCTCGCCCATGTTCCCTGACGTTTCTTCTCAACCTGCACGAGCGAGGCGCCCGCGCCTCACAGTTACTTCAGCACCATCGCCGAAGCCTGCACTGAAAGCGTGCTGAGCTTGCGGCATCCGCCGCGGGTGACCAGCACGTCATCTTCGATCCGAACCCCGCCCACGCCGGGCAGATAGATTCCCGGCTCGACCGTCACGACCATCCCGGCTTTGAGCCGCGGGCGGTACAACCGCGCCAGCCGCGGGGCCTCATGCACCTCCCGGCCGAGCCCATGGCCCAGCGAGTGTACAAACTGCGGCCCGTAGCCCGCCGCCTCGATGACGGCGCGTGCGGCCTCATCGACGCTGCTGCAGGAGACGCCGGCTTTGATCGCCGCGATTCCGGCGGCTTGAGCCTGGCGGACCACCTCGTAAATCTCCTGCAGTTTCGGCGGGATTTTATCGACGAACAGCACCCGCGTCAAGTCGCTGCAGTAGCCCCCTGTCATCGCGCCGAAGTCGATCAGCACCGCGTCGCCGCTGCGAACGCGCGTGGCGCCCGGGCGGTAGTGCGGCAGCGAGGCGTGGGCGTTGACAGCCACGATCGTGGGAAACGCCGCCGCGTCGGCGCCCTCGCGGCGCATCAGGTATTCCAGCTCGGCGGCAATCTCCCGCTCGCTGCGCCCGATAAGGCTCTTTCGCCCCCCTGCCGTCAGCCGCTCAAATGCCCGCTCGGCGATCACGATGGCCTTGCGGATAATCCGCACTTCCTGGGCATCTTTGACCTGCCGCAGTTCCTCGACGATCTCGCCCAGCGGCTTGATTGGCCTGGGAGCAAGGGTCTTCTCCAGCGCCGCCCGCCCGGCCATGGTCATGTGGGCGGCCTGAACGCCCAGGCTTCGCACGCCGCGGCCTTTAAGCACCTCGGCCGTCGCGGCCGCCAGGCCGACCTTGCGGACGTGGACGCCCAGCCCCGGGCACTCGTCGGCCGCCTGCTCGCCAAACCGCCCGTCGGTGATCAGGCACCCCCACCGCGGCCCCACGACCAGCCACGAATCCTCGCCGCCAAAGCCGCTCAGATACGCCACATCCTCAGGCCGCGTGATCAGCATCGCCGCGGCGCCGCCCTTGCGGACCCTGGCCATCAGCCGCGTTCGCCGCTGCCGCAGCATCGCCGCCGGCGTGTCTTTTCGTGTGCCCATAGACGCGCCAGCATAGTCCCAAGGGGCGTCCGTGGCAATAACCTGCCCCAAGCCATTGCCCACCGTCGCCGGCGGGATTACAATCCCGCCGTGGACTCTCCCATACGCAAAACGCCCTTCACCGGCCGCAACTTCCTGCTGACGATCATTACCCTTCCCCTGGCCGCGCTGCTGTGGCTGCCTTGCATGCACCTGCTCTTGAGGCCGACAGCGGGCGAACTCGACCGCCCGCCGGGGCCGATGGCCAACGGCATGCTGGAATATCATCTGAACCTGTGGACCGATCCGGCTTCGCGCGAGAAGGAAGTCGCGGCCATCCGCCGCAGCAACGCCGAGTGGGACTTCATGGCCCGCAGCTACTTCGTCTGGGCGATGGGCAACGCCGCCCTGCGCGATCCGGCGCTGGCCCCGCGAGTGCTGCCGATCATGGACCTGATCATCGACCAGACCGTCGATCTCGAAAAGAAAGAGGGCATCTACGTCTTCCTCATGCCCTACGCCCGCAGTTCGCCCTGGATCATGCACCCCCCGCGCAGCCTCTTCCTCGACGGCGAGATCGCCCTGATGATGGGCCTGCGCCGCATGGTGCAGGAAAAGCCCCAGTACCGCACCGCCATGAAGGAACGCATCGAGCACATCCTCGACCGCATGGGCCGCGGCAGGGTGCTCTGCGCCGAAAGCTATCCAGACGAATGCTGGATGTTCTGCAACACGGTGTCCCTGGCGGCCGTGCGCGTGGGCGATTACCTCGACGGCACCAATCATCAGCCGTTCCTGACCCGCTGGGTGCAGATGGCCCGCGAAAAGCTCGTCGACAAGAAGACCGGCCTGCTGATTTCCAGCTTCGGCGTGGACGGCCGGTCCAAGGACGGGCCGGAAGGCTCGAGCATCTGGATGGCGATCCACTGCCTCGATCTCATCGACCGCGACTTCGCCCGCGACCAGTACGCCCGCGCCAAGAGCGAGCTCTTCCGCACCACCGCCGGCTTCGGGCACGCCCGCGAATGGCCGCTGTCGTGGCCGGGGCCTCAGGACATCGACTCCGGGCACGTCCTTCCGGGCGTGGACCTCTCGGCCAGTTCCAGCGGGCTGGCGATGATCGCCGCGGCCACCTGCGGCGATCGCGAAACGCTGGGCTCGCTGCTGACAACGCTGAACCTCGGCGGGTTCGGCTCGACCACGAACGGGCGCCTCAAGTTCCACGCCAGCAACACCGTCGGCGACGCCGTGGTGCTCTACGCGCTGACGCTCGGTCCGGCGTGGGAGAAGATCCGCCAGGGAGGACGCCCATGAACCCCCTGCTGCGTTATCTGGGCGCCGGCGCCCGCCTGCTCCGCTCGTCTCTGCTGACGCCGGCGGGCAAACTGGTGGCCGCGGCGCTGCTGGCGGCGGCCTACCTTGTGCTCCACCTGGCGGGCTTTAGCGAGCACGTGGGCCTTGTGATGGGCACCGCGCATGGTGGCGCGCACCTGGGGCGGGCGACCATTTTCTTAACAGCGGCCTACATGCTGCTGTACCTGGGCTTCATGGTGATCAGCCCGATCCTGGTGATTTCGGCCCTGCTGCAAGCCGCCGTCAATTTCGGCTGGGACTGGGGCCTGGAGACGCGCCAGGCCGGCGAGGCAGAAGAGACCGCGCCGAGTACGCTCGAACGGTAATGGAAAATGCCTTTGGGGTGACCAACGTGAACACCGGTAAACATTGGGCGGTATGGTTCATCATGCTGACGGTGACTCTGGGGGCGGTCGCCGTCATGGTGGCCGTCAAAGCGCACCGACTTGATGGGACGGCGGCCTCTTTGCCGGCGGCCACAAACGCCCGGCCGACGCCCTCACCGACCTCGCGGCCAATCCCGCAGAGCCGCCCCTCGCCGCCCCCTACCGCTGCTCAGCTCAAGAAGATGATTCCGCTGCTGGAACCGCTGTTTGAAAAGATGGGCAAGCCCAAGCCGGGCGAGTGGCTCGACCGATTCAAAGAGCCCGGGCAGACGTTCGACGAGTACCTGCGATGCAACCCCGTTCTGCCCCGCGGCCGGCGCAGCGTGCTATACATTCAGCCACTGGGCGACTTCACGGCCGGACAGCGCCGCGTGGTCGAGTTGACCGGTCAATTCAGCGGGTTGTACTTCAACCTGCCGGTGACGTTCAGCAAGGACCTGCCGCTTTCGGTGATTCCAGCCAAGGCCCAGCGCGTGCATCCGTCATGGGGCGACCGCCAGGTCCTCAGCACCTACGTGCTCGATCCGGTTCTGGCGACGCGGCTGCCGCAAGATGCCGCCGCCTACATCGCCTTCACCGCCAGCGACCTGTGGCCGGGCGAGGGGTGGAACTTCGTTTTCGGCCAGGCGTCGCTGAGCCAGCGCGTCGGCGTGTGGTCGATCTACCGCAATGGAGACGCCGACAAAGACCAAAGCTTCCGCCTGTGTCTGCTGCGAACGATGAAAACGGCAGTGCATGAAAGCGGCCACATGTTCTCGATCCTGCACTGCACGGCATACTACTGCTGCATGAGCGGCTGTAACAATCAGCAGGAATCCGACGCCCACCCGCTGGCCCTGTGCCCGCAGTGCCTGGCCAAAGTCTGCTGGGCCACCCAGACCTGGCCGGGACCGCGGTACAAGGCGCTGGCGGATTTCTGCCGCGCCAACGGATTGAAGGAACAGGCAGACTTCTACGACAAGTGCCGCTTGGCCGTGGCGAAATGACTTATGGAGTGCGGCAGCCTTAGCTGCCGCTTTCAGAGTTGTCGGGCTGCGGAAACTGCAAAAGCGGCAGCTAAGGCTG
>JBDKTA010000035.1 GCA_039680605.1 Planctomycetaceae bacterium
GGCTTCAACAAGCCCAAGCGCACGCCGTCTCACCCGACCAAGAGCCATGCGGTTCTCGCCAAGGACGGCGACCAGACCAAACTGATCCGCTTCGGGCAGCAGGGCGTCAAGGGCTCGCCCGATGGCACGAAGCGCAACGAAGCCTTCAAGGCGCGCCACGCTGGCAACATCGCCAAGGGCAAGATGAGCGCTGCCTATTGGGCAGACAAGGTTAAGTGGTAAACTGAAATGGCAGTAGGCAGAAAAACCGGCGGTCGCAGGAAGGGCGTCCCCAACAAGGCCACCACCGAACGGCAGAAGGCAGTCGCCGAAAGCGGGTTGACGCCTCTCGAATACATGCTTGCCGAAATGCGGGACGAGAACAACCCGAAAGACGTTCGCCTCGACGCGGCCAAATCGGCAGCTCCCTACGTCCACCCCAAGCTGGCGGCAGTCGAGTTCAAAGGCGATTTGCAGGTATGGATGCACGAAGAGGCGCTAGGTGAGCTTGAGTGAACGGGAAAAGCAGATCCGGCGCCGGTTGCGCGACGATTTTTCCCACTACGCCCCTCGCTGCCTCAAGATCAGGCCGAAAGACCCTCGTCTAGGCCCGCAGCCGTTCACGCTCAACAAGGCGCAACTCTATCTCCACGGACGTCTGCAAGCCCAGATCGAACGGATGGGCAAGGTTCGGGCGCTGGTGCTCAAGGGGCGCCAGCAAGGCGTGTCGACCTACATCGGCGGCCGGTTCTACTGGCGCACCACCCACAACCGGGGCATGCGCTGCTTCATCCTGACCCACGAGCAGGACGCCACCGACAACCTGTTTGGCATGGTCGACCGGTTTCATGAACATTGTCCGGCTTTGGTCAAGCCATCAACCGGGGCATCGAACGCCAAGGAGTTGTATTTCAACCGGCTGGAGAGCGGTTACGCGGTCGGCACGGCGGGGACAAAAGCTGTAGGGCGGTCGCAGACCATCCAGTTGTTTCACGGCTCTGAGGCTGCCTTCTGGCCCAATGCGTCGACGCACTTCGCTGGTGTCATCCAGGCAATCCCGGACACCCCGGGAACAGAGATCGTGCTGGAAAGCACTGCAAACGGGGTAGGCGGTGAGTTCCACGAACGCTGGCAACAGGCTGAAGCTGGCATAGGGGATTACGAAGCGATCTTCATCCCGTGGTTCTGGTCCGATGAGTATCGGCGCCCGGTGCCGCCCGATTTCGTCATGAGCGAGGAAGAAGCGGCCTATCAGGCGGCGCATGACCTCGACATGGAACAAATGGCATGGCGACGCAACAAGATCGCGGAACTGAAGGACGACATGCTGTTCAAGCAGGAGTACCCGGCGACCGCCGCTGAGGCGTTCCAGATGACGGGGCACGACAGTTTCATCAAGGCGCCATCGGTGCTGGCGGCACGCAAGGCCAATCTTGAAGCCATCGGCCCGCTGGTGCTTGGCGCTGACCCGGCCCGGTTCGGCGATGACCGGTTCTCGCTGGCGCGCCGGCAGGGCCGCAAGGTTCTGCGGCTCGAAAGCAAGACGAAACTCGACACGGTCGCAGGGGCCAACTGGCTCAAGCAGGTGACGGACGAAGAAAAGCCGACGCGGGGCTTTATCGACGTAGGTGGGCAGGGCGCCGGGGTGTTCGATCTGCTGAAGGCGTGGGGCTATGCGTTTGACCCCAGCAAGCCGAACGATCATCGCGGCGTCTGGGTGCCGATTGATTTTAGCGGCTCGCCACAACAGGCGGATCTGATCCTGCCGAGCGGTGAGAAGCGGCCGGGACCATTCAATCGCCGCGCGGAAATGTGGATGCGTTCGCGCGACTGGCTTGAAGAAGCGGGCGGCGCGGACATCCCAGATTCAGACAGCCTCCAGGCCGACGCCTGCGGCCCCGGATACCACTACAATGCCAACAGCTATCTGCTGCTGGAAAGCAAAGAACACATGCGCCAGGTGCGCAAGCTCCGCAGCCCCGATGAGTGGGACGCGGTAGCGCTGACGTTCGCTGAGCCTATCGGTGGAACGCGAGCAAAACCGAAGATTGACCTAATGCCGGCGATCGATCTTCGCGGCGCGAATAATTGGATGGGTGGCTAATGGCCGACGAAGATACCAGCGGCCTCACTGGCGACGCGAAGATCATCGCGGAAGCCAAGAAGCGCTTCGAATACTGCCAAGCGTGGGAAGCCGACTATCGCGAGAAAGAGGGCCACGACCTCAAGTTCGCGAACGGCGACCCTGAGAACAACTGGCAGTGGGAGGAGCAGCTCCGCACCTATCGGCAGGACCGCAACAAGCCGTGCCTGACGATCAACAAGGTGCGCCAGCACAACCTACAGGTGATCAATGACGCCAAGCAGAACAAGCCGGGCGTCAACATTCGGCCGGTTGGCGACGGCGCCACCTATCAGGCCGCTCAGGTCTTTGAAGGCGTTGTGCGGCATATCGAGTACATTTCGAATGCCGAGGTGGCCTATGATACCGCGACCATGTTCCAGGTTGAAAGCGGCACGGGCTACTGGCGCGTTATCCACGACTATCTGCCCGAGAGCTTTGATCAGGAAATCTACATCCGCCGGATCAAGGACCCGGATTCGGTTTACCTCGACCCCGACATTAACGAGGTCGACGGCTCCGATGCGCGTTATGGCTTCGTATTTGAGGACGTGCCGCGCGACGAATTCGAAAAGCAGTATCCGAAGTTCAAGGAGGATGGCGGCTCTACCGTCCTCGGCAGCGCCAACGATGGTTGGATCAGCAGCGAGCACGTTCGGGTCGCGGAGTACTACACCAAGGAACAGAAGCGTGACCGTCTGGTTGCCTTCATCGATCCCTTTACCGGCGCTCAGATCATCAAACTGTGGAGCAAGTTGAAGCCGGAAGCGCGCGAAGTTTACGAAGGCCAGAAGGAAGCCGATCCCGCAGCCGTCTCCGAGCGCAGCGTCCTCCGCGACAACATCATGTGGTACAAGATTGCGGGGAACAAGATTGTGGATCGTCGGGAGTGCCCCGGCACCTATATCCCGATTGTTCGCGTCATCGGCGAAGAGACCATCATTGACGGGAAGATGGACCGCAAGGGCCACACCCGGTACATGAAAGACGCCCAGCGCATGTACAACTACTGGTCGTCGGAAGCGACGGCGCAGGTGGCGCTCCAGACCAAGACGCCGTGGGTTGTGCCTGCCGAGGGCATTGAAAATCTTGAGGAGTACTGGAGCCGCGCCAACGTCGATAACGCGGCCGTGCTCCCGTACAACATGTACACCGAAGACGGGAAACAGCTTGGCAAGCCGGATCGCGTGCAACCGCCGGTAATGGCCAGTGCTTATGTTCAGGGCATGCAGATCACCCAGAACGAGATGATGATGTCCTCGGGGCAATATCAGTCCCAGTTCGGGCAGAACGAGAACGCCACGTCGGGCCGCGCCATCAATGAGCGCCAGCGTCAGGGCGATAACGCGACGTACCACTTCATCGACAATCTTGGCATTGCCATCCGGTTCACCGGCAAGATCCTCATCCAGTGGATTCCGCTGATTTACGACACGCAGCGCGTGGTCAAGATCATGGCCAAGGACGGCACCGAGAGCGAGGTCCAGATCGACCCGCAGCAGCCTGCGGCGGTTATTGAGCAGCAAGTTGCGGAGAAAGAGGCGTCCGTCATCTTCAACCCGAATGTGGGGCGCTACGAAGTGCAGGCCGATGTTGGCCCGGGCTACGCCACACGTCGACAGGAAGCCTTCAACGCCATGACGCAGATCGCGGCGCAGAACAAGGAATTCATGCAGATCGGCGGCGACCTGCTGTGGAAGGCGGCGGATTTCCCGATGGCCGATGAGCTTGCCGAGCGGTGGCAGAAGACTATTCCGCCGGCACTGCTTGGCGATGGGCCAAATCCGGCCGAACAGAAGCTGGGCCAGCAACTCGACCAGGCCATGGGCATGATCGAGGAGCTTCAGGGTAAGCTCAAGGACCAGGAAGTCGACAAGGCCGTCAAGGTGCAGGATTCCAACATTCGCGGGTTCGATGCCGAGACCAAGCGCATTGCCGCAATCGGGAACGCTGGCCCGTATGTGACCATGGATCAGGTGCAGCCGCTCATCATGCAGACGATCATGCAGATGCTCGGCAATGGCGCGCCCGGTGAGGGCGGTTTGCCCATGCCGGCGCCAAGTATGCCGGAACCCGCTCCGATGCCGCCCATGGGGCAGAATTTGCCACCGGAGAACGGTTTCGTCCCCGAGCCGATGATGCCGGGCGCGCCGCCGATGCCGCCGGGCGCATTCCCGCAGGGAGGGTTCTGAAATGCAGAGCAACGTTCGCGCCGGGGACGTCCCGGAGCTCATTCGCAAGACCGCCGAGGAATTCTGCGGCGCGTTCTATGACGGTCCCCGCACGGCCAAGTTCCGGCATATTGGGGTATCTCAGAAGGCGTTCATTCGTCGGCACTGGGGGGAATACGTGCCGCAGGCCGTTGAGGTGCTGTCCTCGATGCTGGGCATGGAAGGCGTCCCCGACAACCAGAAGACCGAAATCTACGATGCGCTGATCTCGCTTCAGATGCTGGTGCGGGAAGGCAAGAACGACCTGTCACTGGGAAGATGGAAATGAAAGCACCGAAAGTAAGCGCGGCGCCGCTGCGCAAGGCCGGCGGCAAGCCGACAAACGAGAAGATGCCCACGTCTGGGACCATCGTCAAAGGTGGCGTGACGAGAGGAAAGGGGCCGTCGATTGCCCCGGATCGTCGCTGGGAAGTCGAGGACGCGATGCGCACCATCATGCGCGCCGAGGAACTGAAGGCCAATTCGTCGCTGATGCGCGATGTTCGGAAACATGCCGCCGAGCAGGCCAAGCGCATGGAAACGGTGTGCAAGAAGTGAGGGCCATCTGAAATGGCGCGCGTCAAATCGAACAACATGCCTTGGCCTCTGGTCAACAAGAAGACGGTCGGTCGCGGCGGCGGCGCTCCGGGCAGCTATAAGGCTGGCAAGGATGACGCGTCAGTGTCCAGCGCCAAGGAAGCAAAGGCAGCGGCCGACGCCAAGGCTTACATGAAGACGAACCCGGGCCCCGCTGGCAAGGTCGGCGCGCAGAACATCATGGCCGACTACGACGCAAAGCAGAAGGTCGGAACCTCGAAATATCGTGAGCGCAACCGCTCAACTGCCCCCGCGAAAGCCCCGCGCAAGGCGGTGGGCAAGTGATGCGCCTTATGGACCGGGCGTTGCTGGACAAGTGGGAAGCAGCCGAGCGGTCCGAGCCGGGGCGCTTCGCTCGCCCGTTCATTCTTGGGCAGCACGACGATGAGAACGACCGCGCAAAGGCTGCTCTGATGGGATTGGGGCTGATGGTCCGGGCGATTGACGGCGAGCCTGAGATGCAGCCGTTGCTGTCGCTTCTGGCGTCTAACGAGGGCCAGAACTGATGCGCCGCATGTCCGCTGTGACCGCCGAGCAGTTCAACCAGTTCCTTGTCGAGCACCCTGACCTTGAACAGCGCCGCGTCGGCGGGACGGTCTGCTACGTCGAGGCTGGGGAGTGGCCTGACAATCTGGTCGCGAGCTTTGTGCCTGCTGGCGGCATTCGCAGGCGGGACGGCGCATGGCGCGTAGGTGTGGACGAGTTAGATGCCGAACCGCTGTCCTGAGTGCGACGGTCGCGGCATTCAAGGGCCGCACTTTCCATCCATTGGCGAGCGCGCCGAGGACTTCATCTGCAAGCGGTGTGATGGCAGCGGCTACGTCACGCCGGCATGGGGGCCGCCACGCAAACCCGAAATCAAGAACCCCGCCACAGCCGGGTAATGCTGTGCCGCACCGACGCGGTTCGTCGGGCTCTCGTACTGGTGCGTTCACCAGGCTAACCCACAGGGTTCCCCTACATGTCCGAAGAAAATGTGGATGCCGTCACCGGTAGCCAGCCGACCATGCCTGCCGAAACGATTGCCACCGAATCCGCTTCTGTCGGCGGCGCGACTGACGTTCCCGTTGAGGAAGCCGAGCCGACTTCTGAGGCGGAGGCCGCCCCTGCAACGCAGCAGGAAGCAGAAGCCGCCGAACCATCGGACGCTGGCGATGCGAAGCCGGAAAAGATGGACTGGCGCGAGCGTCGCCGCATTGAGGAGACCAACAAGCGCAAGGCCGCCGAAGCCGAGCTGGAAAAGGCACGAGCCGAGCTGGCGAAGCTGAGAGGCACCCCCGCTCCAGACGCCACGCAGCCCACAGGCGCCGCGAAGACGGAGGCCGAAATCCGCGCCGAGGCTGTCCAGCAGGCCAAGCTTGAGCTGGCTATGGAAGCGCAGCAGGAAGCCTTCCACAAGGCCACTGGGCGCGTGCTTGAGGCCGGCCGCGCCGACTACCCGGATTTCGACGCCAAGCGTGCCGAGATGATCACCTATTTCGGCGACCATCTGGCGCAGCGTCCCGACTTCTTCGAGGCCATTGTCGACCTCGAAAACGGCCATGACGTGTTCTATGCGCTCGCAAAGGACCCGGAGCAGGCCGAGCAGATCCTGACGATGCCGCCGGTCAAGATGGCGCTGAAGCTGTCTCAGCTTTCGTCGTCCATCTCCAAGCCGTCCACCTCGGCGCCCCCGAAACCAATCTCGCGCGCTCCTGCCCCGATCACGCCGGTCGGCGGAACGCCGCAGTACACGGATCGTCTCGATGACGAGGCCGCGCCCATGGACAAATGGGCAGGCCAGTTTCTCAAGCAGATGGCCGGTCGCGGCCGATAAGGCGCTGCGACTGACCACAGACTAAGCCGACCCGCAGGGATACGCGGGGCTCACCGCACCGGACGGAATGCCGGGTAGCGCTCGAAAATCTTCGGTCACGGGCACCGAAAACAACTGCTGCGGAAAGGCAGCAATCCCCTCATCCGTGACCCAAAGGAGCGCTCCCTATGGCTGGGAACTCTATTCTCACTATCGACATGATCACCCGTGCGGCCGTGTCGCTGTTCAAGAACAGCAACATGTTCATCCGCAATATCGACACGCAGTACGATAGCCAGTTCGCTATCGACGGCGCCAAGATCGGTGATACCCTGCGCATCCGCCTGCCGAACGACTTCACTGTCCGTACCGGCACCGCGATCAGCATCCAGGACACTGCGGAAAAGTACACTTCGCTGGCCCTCGCCACTCAGAAGGGCGTTGACGTGGCGTTCTCGACCGCTGAACGCACCCTGAAGTTGGACGACTATTCCGAACGCGTCCTGCTGCCGATGATGAACGACCTCGCCGGCAACATCGCTGCCGACATCATGTCGGACGTTGAAGGCAATGTCTGCAATCTGGTGGCCAACACCGATGGCTCGGGCAACATCATCAACCCGACGTCCTCGACGTTCCTCCGGGCTCAGGCCGCGCTCAACGACAACTCTGCCCCGCAGATGCCCGGCCGCAAGGTCGCGCTGGAGCAGTACACCGAGGCGGCTATCGTCAACTCGCTGACTGGCCTGTTCAACCCGTCTCAGGCGATCACCGACCAGTACCAGACTGGCCAGATGAAGAATGCCCTCGGGTTCGACTTCTTCATGGACCAGACCGTCATCAAGCACACCACCGGCTCGTTCACTGCCGGCACGGTGTCGGGTGCGGGTCAGACCGGCTCGACCATCACCACGTCGGCCATCACCGGCACGCTCAAGAAGGGTGACATCATCACCATTCAGGGCGTCAACGCGGTGAACTGGGTGACCAAGGAATCGACGGGGCGCCTGCGTCAGTTCGTCGTGACTGCGGACGTTGCCAGCGGCGGCACTTCGATCTCGGTCTATCCGTCCATCGTCCCCCCGGTGAACGGCAGCAAGGTCCAGTATCAGTCGGTCGACTCCAGCCCGGCCAGCGGCGCGAACCTCTATCTCGCCACGCCGGCTGACAGCACCTACATCAAGAACGTCGCCTACTCCCCCAAGGCCGTCACCATGGCCACGGCGGACCTCGTTCTGCCCCGTGGTGTCCATGAAGCCGCCCGTCGCGTCTATGACGGCATCTCCATGCGCATGATCACGGACTACGTGCTTGGCACCGACCAGCTCGCGACCCGCCTTGACGTGATCTACGGCAAGACCTGGCTGCGTGGCCAGTGGGGCGTCATCGTGGCCGATACCGTCACCACCTGACCTGACAACCAAGAACCGGCGGCCCGCTTCGGTGGGCCGCTGCATCCCCAAGGAGTGCGACAATGTCCTATATCTTTCAGGAATATCCCAAGTGGGTTCGCGCCGCTGGGGTGCCAGACAAGCTGGTCAAGACCGAGGACGAGGAGCGTGCATTCTTCGAGGCGCTGCCCCCGATCAAACCCGCGCCGAAACTGCCGCAGCTCGATCATGACGGCGATGGAGAGCCCGGCGGCTCAACTGCCCCGGACGAAGACGTGGCCGATCTGCGCAAGGCCTATCAGGCCAAGTTCGGCAAGCGCCCGTTCCCCGGCTGGAAGGCCGACAAGCTGAAGTCCATGATTGAAGGCACCGACGCATGACAACCGCAGGCGAACTCATCGGGCTTTCACTCCGGGAGGCCGGCGTCGTCGGTATTGGGCAGCAGCCCATGGCCACCGATTTCAACGACGCGATGCGCATCTTGAACGCCATGATGGCGCAGTGGCGCCGCCGTCGCTGGCTGGTCTATTGCCTTGTCGAGACGGTCGTTCAGGCCAATGGAAGCCTGTACTACACGGTCGGCCCGGGCGGCGATTTCAACATGGTGCGCCCCGATACCATCGAGAGCGCGTTCTTTCGCCAGAACGTCAGCACAGAGCCCAACAATGTCGATTACCCGCTGAAGCCGCTGCCGGCGCGGGAAAATTACAACGAGATTGCGCTCAAGTCCTTGGCTTCGTTCCCGCAGGTGTACTTTTACGAGTCCGGCTGGCCGATGGGCAAGCTGTACGTCTGGCCCCTGCCGAATTCCAGCTACGAGCTGCATATCAGCACCAAGGCCGTGCTCCAGCAGTTTGATGGGCTGACTGAGGAAATCAACCTGCCGCCCGAGTACGAGGAGGCGCTGCATTACAATCTGGCCGTGCGTCTGAAGCCGCTCTACGGCCTTCCGCCCGACCCGACAATCAACAATCTGGCGAAAATCGCGCTGAACACGATCAAGAACTCGAATGCGCAGATTCCGCTGATGACGATGCCGCAAGACCTCATCAAAGGGTCGAATTACAATATCTATAGCGACAGCTCATATTGAGGTCTGC
Organism: Planctomycetaceae bacterium; assembly: GCA_039680605.1. Taxonomy (NCBI): domain Bacteria; kingdom Pseudomonadati; phylum Planctomycetota; class Planctomycetia; order Planctomycetales; family Planctomycetaceae; species Planctomycetaceae bacterium. The sequence goes on from JBDKTA010000035.1 coordinate 9,195, forward strand.
CAATGCGTGTTCCATTGCTTGGCGGGGCTTATGAGAGCCGGTCTGTTATTGCATCCGCTCAAGAATCCATCAATCTGTACTCCGAGAAAAACCCGGAGGATGGCCAGCCGACCGTTCCGGCCACGTCCTACCCGACGCCGGGCCTCGAACTGCTTGCGTCGCCGCCCTACATCGAATCCATGCGCACGGCCTATCGTGCCAGCAATGGGCAGTTGTACAACGTCATCGGCCCGAACGTGTATTTCATCAGCGACACGCTGGATTACACCTTCCTCGGCTCGATCCCAAACAACACCACGCCGGTCTGGTTCAGTGACAACGGGCAGGTGATCGTGCTGGTCGATGGCAGCTCAGCGGGTTGGGCTATCGACATGACGTCGAATGCCTTTGACGCCATCAGCGACACGTCGTTCTATGGCGGGATCTCCGCAGCCTACCAGGACACGTATTTCATCTTCAACCGGCCCGACACGCCGCAGTTCTACATCTCCCTGAGCAATGTGACTTTCGACATGCTCACCGGGACCGTGGGCGCGATCTACGAGGGTTCGATCATTTCGGGTGGCACGCTCTACGTCAGCGCCACTTATACCAGTGTTCCGCTGACTGGGGGCACGGGAACGGGTGCTGAGGCGACGATCACGGTCACGGGCGGCGTGGTTACTGCGGTCACGATCACTGCCGAGGGGCAGGATTACGAGATTGGCGACGTGCTGAGCGCCAGCAACACCAACCTCGGCGGCGCGGGCTCGGGCTTCAGTTACTCGGTTGACGGCATCCGGGGTTATGCGTTCGATCCGCTGGACATCGCGGCAAAGACCGGTTCGGCCGACAACATCGTTGCGGCGCCGGTCGTCCATGGCGAACTCTGGCTTGTGGGTGAGCTGGCGACCGAGGTCTGGTACGACGCAGGGGCCGCAGATTTTGCCTACCAGCGCATTCAGGGCGCCTATGTGGACCATGGTTGCGCCGCGCCGTACTCGATTGCCAGCGTCGATATTTCGCTGCTCTGGCTGTCTCAGGACAAGCAGGGCTATGCCATCGTCGTGATGACGGATGGCTACAATGTGCGCCGGGTCTCGCCGCACGCGCTGGAACAGGAATGGCAGCAGTACGAGATCATCTCGGACGCCATCGCCTATGTGCATCAAATCGAGGGGCACGCGTTCTACGTCCTGACGTTCCCGACTGCGGATCGGACCTATTGCTATGACCTAACCACCGGTCAATGGCATCGCCGGGCATCGATCGACAACAACGGCGTGCTGCACCGGCATCGGTCCAACTGCTTCGCCTTCGCCTACGGCTACAATCTGGTTGGCGACTACCAGAACGGCAACCTCTACAATCTGACGAATGCGGTGTTCACGGACAATGGCACGGCAATTCCGCGGATCAGGCGGTTTCCGCATCTTGTCGAGGACGGCAAGCGCGTCATCTACGACAGCTTCCAAGCCGATATGGCGACGGGGCAGATTGAGGGCGGCGACAGCGGCAATCCCCCGCAGCTTACCCTGCGGTGGAGCGACAACAAGGGTTTTAGCTTCGGCAATGGCGTCATGCAGTCCATGGGCGCAACGGGGCAGTACCTGACATCGCCGCAGTGGAATCGGCTCGGGATGGCCCGCGACCGGGTGTTTGAAATCTCGTGGTCTGCGAACACGGATACGGCGCTGCAAGGGTGCTGGGTTCGGTTCCGGCCGTGCCTGACGTGAGGGGTTGATGCAAGTTCTTGAGGCCGCCATCCCGTATGGGCTGCACCATCCCATCATTCCGATTGATGGCAGTCCGTGGATTGTAGTGGGATCGACTGCTCACCCCGGCGGCATGGCGTCCTCGTTCGATATCCATTTCAACGGCGATGATCCCACGCACGAGTTTCTCGACCCGTCCGAATGGAGCCCGTTGCCAAATGCCAAAAAGCTAGCGGCGACCTATAATCGGCCCTTCGAGAAGGCGTTCCGACTCCGCATTCGCCGGGCGACAGATGCGGGTTCGATCTTGCAGGTGATGGCGCCGCATTGGGAGGCTGCAGACCTCTTGTGGCTGGCTCGGCAAATCCAGGCCGCGCCGGGCGACGACCATCACATGCGAGATGGCGTCTATAGCTACTATCCTGATGGGCACACTGTGCGCGGCCCGCAGGTCTGGAAAAACGGCACGTTCTGGCTGCGGTGCTCCTGATGTCAGCGGCAATCGTCCCGTCGTCAAAGCAGAAGATGGTGACCCCGGAAGGCACCGTAACACCAGAATATCAGCGTTTCTTCAACGCGATTGCTGGCTCTGCAACGCCATTCGCCTCGGTCACGCGCACCAGTTCGCCCATGTCCTACACCGCCAGCGGATCGGGGCATCTCAACATCAACGGCGGATCGATCAGCGGGCTTTCGCTTCGTCGCGCCGGCTCCACGATCACGCTTTCGGCCACCACTCTGATGATCCCGATGAGCAACGGTGACTTGGTGACGATCACCTACACCGGCTCACCGACACTGACTTTCATCCCCGCTTAGGAGCTTCCGTGAAGCACCAGAACCTTTGCGTCAGCCGGGTCTACTCGGCGGACCTGCTGAACCATGTCGTCAACCATCCAGAAGTCAGACCGTGGGTCGGCTTTCCGTGGCTGGGCAGGCTGGATCTGACGCAGGCGGTCGCCGATCCGCGCAACGTGCTGCTGATGGCGGAAGGCGGCGGGTTTCTGTTCATCCAGCAAGAGCCCGGCATCTACGAGGTACACAGCCAGTTCCTCCCGGATCATCGAGGCGAGAACGTCATTGCAGCGGCCCGTGACGCCGAAAGGTTCATGTTCACGAGGACCGATTGCATCGAAATCAGGTCGAAGGTGCCGCACGGCAATGTCGCGGCGTCCGCCTTCGCCAGAAAGATGCGCTACGAGCTGCAATTCGAACGCACGCACGGATGGCCGACCGCTGAGGGTCTGGTGCCCTGCAAATACTACGCCCGGTCCATCACGCAATGGGCCAACCAGGCGGACGAACTCAAGGCCACGGGCCATTTTTTCCACGAGAAACTTGAGGCGGCAAAGATTGCGGCCGGGTCGCAAATGCCGATCCACGAGGATGATGACGCCCATGACCTCTATGTCGGCGCCACGGTTGAAATGATCGCGGCGGGGCAGATTGCCAAGGCGTTAGGCTTTTACGCCCGGTGGGCGGCTTTCGCGGGCTACGGGCCCATTGCCGTCATCGCAGACAACCCAGTCGTTATCGACATCGGCGACGCGCTTCTGGCGGTTCGCGGGGACGATTTCGACGTCATTTTGACCAGATAGGAGACGGGCCATGCCGGTCGGGGCGTTGGTAGGATCAGCGGTCGTCGGTGCGGGTACATCCCTCATTGGCGCCAATATGCAAAAGCAGGCCACGGACAAGGCGTCCAAGGTCCAGCAGAAGATGTACGACACGACGCGCGCCGATCTGGCCCCCTATCGTGTCGCTGGCGAGCAGGGCACAAACGCCCTGATGGGAGCGCTTCCCGAACTGACGAGCCAGATCAACCTGGATCAGGCATGGTTGCAGCAGACGCCCGGCTATCAGTTCAATCTTCGGCAAGGGCTGAAGGGCGTTCAGAGCAGTGCAGCGGCGCGTGGCCTCGGCTCGTCCGGCGCTGCCCTCAAGGGCGCGGCGGGGTATGCAACCGGGCTGGCGGATTCAACCTATCAGAACCAGTTCAGCAACGAAATGGCGCAGCGGGAAGCGCGGTATAATCGCCTGATGGGCGTGTCGCAGCTCGGGCAGAACGCAGCGGCGCAGACCGGTGCCTACGGTACTCAGACCGCCTCGAATATCGGCAACAATCTCATCGGCGGCGGCAACGCCATGGCGGCTGGACTCACCGGGGCCGGCAATGCCCTGATGAGCGGGGCGCAGAACTACGCCGGCTACAATTACGCTCAGCAGATGCTCAATCGCGGGCAGGGCAACATGTACTCGCCTCCCGGCGGCATCTACTAAGGGGATAAGACATGGCTGAAGTCGATACCTCGATCTTTCCCAAGGCGCCCCCTCCGGGCCAGTGGATGGACACGGCTGGCGGCGTGATTGGCATCGCCAACGCAGCGGAACAGAACCGGCTACTCCAGACCCAGAACAAGCAGACCCAGCTTGATCTGGTGCAGGATCAGGTCGGCAAGCTGGTGGACACGTTCTCGGCCCTTGCCGCCGATCCGAACCTATCGGTGCAGACCATTCAGCAGCAGGGCGC
>JBDKTA010000036.1 GCA_039680605.1 Planctomycetaceae bacterium
GCCCCATCCGCCCATAACAACGCCATCCCGTGTTGCCAGATGCGACACAGACACGCAGAGAAAACAGAGAAAAGCAACTGTGTTAAGAGGAAGACTTAAGAGGTTTCCCGCCCCTGTTTTCTCTGCGTCTCTGTGTCGCAAGGTCTTTGCCAGCCCGAAAGCGGTACGTGCTATACCACAATTCCTCTTCCTTGCACTTTGTTGTACTTTTCACAGCAGATTCTCGATTCCAAAAGATGCCCGGCAAAGGTAACAATTGTCTTTTCTTGTCTGTTTTTCAGGGATCCAGAAAGTGATAGTTTGTGTAAGTCTTTATTTTACAATGCTTTATATAATTGCCTTCATTGTCCACCCCCTGTAGCCAGACAATCTCATCCGACTAACGGCACGTCACGTGTGTCAGATCGCCGTTGGCCTCAATGCGGCCGCTGGCTGTGATGATCTCGTCGCTGGTCTCCTCTTGGAACATCATCATCCTTTTTGTGCGGCTTCCACGGGCGCCTTGCGCAGCAATCCCTGCAGGACGGACAGGATCGAAACCAGCGCGACTAGCCCCGCCCCGCCTGCGAGCATCGTACAGATGCCCGCAGGCATCTTTTCCAGCCCGCACAGTTCGTACTTGGCATAGATCGTTTGCGTCTTGCCAGCCAGCGCAGGCGCGCCGGAATCGATGCGGATCGTGGCCGTGTACTCGCCCTTGCTGAACGGGGCAAATGCCGCGAGGATGATTTCGCCATCATGATAGCGACTTCGATCGGCTGTAATCTCGCCCCCCTTGATTCCATTGCCCTGCGAATCCTTGATAACCACGCTGCCGGACAACCCCTTCAAGAGTTGCTCGGTATTCTGCTTGGCTGCCTCAGGCAGATCGCACTTGAGGCACAACACCTCACCGTGCGAACTGCTGCATGTCTGTCGAAACGGCACGGTGATCTCGCCAGGCTTGGAAAGATCAAAGCCCGTCTCCATCGGCCGCGCGTCGAGCCATTGATGGAATTCCGCGCTCATCTGCCTTGCCTGGCTCCCCAAATAGATCGCAAAGCCCAGGCCGACGCCCGCAAGAACAAGCCCGACGATTCTACCGGTTGCGATCTTTCGTGCCATGGTCGGGCTCGCCTACGGGCGCGGCCGTGACGTTGAACTCCACCTTTGTCGTATCCGTTTGCGCCAGCGTGCCGGGGTCGACGATCAGCATGACCAACTGGCCTTTCTTCAGCTCGATTCTTTCGCTGCGGAAGTCGGCCGAGGCTGGGCCAGCCTTGTCGCCGATGGCGACGGGTTGGACCACGACCTGCTTACTCCTGCGGACGCTCTTGCCGTCGCCGGCCTGGACGACCTCGACCGAAACCTGGACGCCCGTAGCTGCGGCCTGCTCGGTGTTGACTTCGAGGTCGGCGGCCTTGCCCGAGACGATATAGGTCCCATCGGCGGGCACCTTGTACGTCACGGCCAGGGCGCCTCCGACGCCTTTCTCGGCGTAGGGAACGACCAGAACCTGTTTGTCCTTGGTATCGCCCCAGACGCCTTCGCGCTTGCCGTCCCAGTCCGAGTGGTAGATCCACCCCTCGCTGTCCTGCGGGTTGGGCAGCGTGCTGCCAAGCGGGCCCCAGACCTTCCGCTTGATGCCGTTCTTGCGGACCTCCTCTGTCTGCAACTCCGTCGCCAGGTCCAGACGCATGAACATCGACCGGTCGTGCATGAGCTGAAACCAGAACTGCCACGTGTCGTCGCCGGTGTTGCCCTTGCCGTCGGGCCCGTCCCCGGCCGTGTTGCGGACTGCCGCCACCGTCAGCCTGCCGGCCTCATCGGGGGTCGCACCCGTCGCCGCTATCACCGCCGCCGTCGCCAGAAGAACAATCGCCATCACGCGCATGATCAGCACTCCTCAAAATAAGGTAGACCTGACACTATTAACCCGCTCAGAAGGCGATCATTGCAGGGATTTTTGGAAATTGGAACAATGTATTGCCAGCCCCTTTAGCGGCGGGGCTTGCCCCGCGCGTTTTGCATCACGGTCTGCCTTATGCGCATGCCTGCGATCAGGGAAGAAACCGCGCGGAGCAAGCTCCGCCGCTAACGCTTTGGGCAACGTTGCAGTACCCGCCGCAGCGCGGGGCTCCGGGTCCCTGTCAAAACCTGCGGGCGGGGGTGTCAAATCGTGCTTTGGTGGCAGGAAAATGCTTCCTTCGGTCGCTGGGGTTAGGAAGGAAGTCTTTCATTCTAAGAAGGTTACGTTTGGAGGCACGCGCGTTGCTTGCTTTACCTTTGGCGGCGGTGCGCTTTGGTATCGTCGCTGGTTGTATTGGCATCGTTGGCAGCAATCGCTAGATCAGGCTACTGACAAAGGAGCAAGTACATGGCAGCTAAGAAGTTAATGCTCGACACCGACGCGCGGCAGGCCCTTTTGGCCGGCGTGGAAAAGCTGGCCCGGGCGGTCAAGAGCACCCTCGGTCCCCGCGGACGCAACGCCATCCTCGACAAGGGTTGGGGCGCCCCCACCGTCACCAAAGACGGCGTCAGCGTCGCTGAGGAAATCCAACTCTCCGACAAAAACGAAAACATGGGCGCGCAGCTCGTAAAAGAAGCCGCCAGCAAGACTTCAGACGCCGCCGGCGATGGTACCACCACCGCCACCGTGCTGACCGAGGCGCTCTTCGCCGAAGGGCTGCGCAACCTGATGGCCGGCGCCGACGCGATGGCTCTGGCCCGCGGCATCCGCACCGCGACGGCGGCTGTGCTCGATGAACTGGCCTCTATGGCCAAGCCGGTCGATCCCAAGTCCGACGCCGACATCCGCAACGTGGCCGCCATCAGCGCCAATAACGACCCGACGATCGGGGCGATGCTGGCCGAGGCCCTGAACAAGGTCGGGCGCGACGGCGTGATCACGGTCGAAGAAGGCAAGAGCATCGAGACGACCGTCGACGTCGTCGAAGGCATGCAGTTCGACCGCGGGTATCTCTCCCCCCACTTCGCCACCGACCCCGAGGCGATGACGGCAGTGCTGGAGAAGTGCCTGGTCCTGATTCATGAAGACAAGATCTCCAACGTCACCAAGCTGGTGCCGCTGCTGGAGAAGGTGGCCAAGGCCAAGAAACCGATGCTGATCATCGCCGAAGACGTCGAGGGCGAGGCCCTGGCGACGCTGGTGGTCAACAAGCTGCGCGGGATCGTCAACGTCTGCGCCGTCAAGGCCCCGGGCTACGGCGACCGCCGCAAGGCCATGCTCGACGACATCGCCATCCTCACCGGCGCCAAGGTCATCTCCAAGGACCTGGGCATGGACCTGGAAAAGGTTCAGCTCGCTGAGCTGGGCCAGGCCAAGAAGGTCACCGTCGACAACGACAACACGACCATCATCGAAGGCGCCGGCAGCACCGAGGCCATTCAGGGCCGCATCAAGCAGATTCGCGCCGAGATCGAGACGACCACCAGCGATTACGACCGCGAGAAGCTCCAGGAACGCCTGGCCAAGCTCGCCGGCGGCGTGGCGCAGATCAACGTCGGCGCCGCGACCGAGAGCGAGATGAAGGAAAAGAAGGCCCGCATCGAAGACGCCCTGCACGCCACGCGTGCGGCGATCGAAGAAGGCCTCCTGCCCGGCGGCGGCGTGGCGCTGCTGCGGGCCCGCAAGGTGCTGGACAAACTCAACGCCAAGGGCGACGAAGCCACCGGCGTGGCGATCGTCCGCCGCGCACTGGCCGAACCGCTGCGGCAGATCGTCATCAACGCCGGCGAAGTCGCCGCGATGGTCGTCAAGAAAGTCGAAGCCGGCGAAGGCAACTTCGGTTTCAACGCCGACACGATGAAGTACGAAGACCTGTTCAAGGCCGGAGTCGTCGACCCGGCCAAGGTCACCCGCAGCGCGCTGCAGAACGCCTCGTCGGTGGCCACCATGCTGCTGACGACCAACTGCTGCATCAGCGAGATTCCCAAGGACGAAGAGCCCGCAGGCCCGGGCGGCCACGGTCACCCCGGAATGGGCGGCATGGGCGGTATGGGCGGCGGCATGGGCGGCATGGGAATGGGCGGGATGGGCGGCATGGGCGGCATGGGCGGGATGATGTAAGGTTGAGGCAGTAATCAGGGAAAAGTAATCAGTAATCAGGGTGCCACGCACAACTCCGCTGCGTGCCTCTGGCAAAAGAGAAAACAAAAGACTGGAGAAACAGCCATGGCAGTGAAACCTCTTGATGATCGGATCCTGGTCAAGCAGTCGCAAGCTGAAGAAAAGACCGCCGGCGGAATCGTTCTGCCCGATGCGGCCAAGGAAAAGCCCCAGCGCGGCACGGTGGTGGCCACCGGTCCGGGACGCATGCTCGACAACGGCAAGCGCGGAACGATGGGCGTCAAGAAGGGCGACGAAGTGTACTACGGCAAGTACGCCGGAACCGAGGTCAAGGTCGACGGCGTGGAATACGTCATCCTCAAGGAAGCCGACGTCCTGGCCGTCATCGAAAAATAAGCCCCCTGCCTGCCGGCAGGCAGGTCGGAAACTAACAGGAGCAAACAATGGCCGCTAAGCAGATGCTGTACGATAGCGACGCCCGATTGGCGATCTTGGCCGGCGTGTCCAAGCTGGCCGCGGCCGTCAAGGTGACGCTGGGCCCCACCGGACGAAACGTCCTGCTGCAGAAGTCCTACGGGTCCCCCAAGGTCACCAAAGACGGCGTGACCGTCTCGAAAGAAATCGACCTGCCCAATCCCTTTGAGAACATGGGCGCCAAGATGGCCAACCAGGTCGCGTCGAAAACTTCCGACGTCGCCGGCGACGGCACGACCACCGCGGTGGTTCTGGCCGAGGCGATCATGGCCCAGGGTCTCAAGAACGTCACGGCCGGGGCCAACCCGATGGCCGTGAAGCGCGGGCTGGACCTTGCGGTAGCGGCGGCGGTCGACGCCATCGCCAAGCAGGCCAAACCCGTTGCCGGCACCGAAGACCTGCGCAAGGTCGCGACGGTCTCAGCCAACTGGAGCACCGAGATCGGCAACCTGATCGCCGAAGCGTTTGCAGCCGTAGGCAAAGACGGCGTGATCACGGTGGAAGAAGGCAAAGGCCTGGCCAGCGAGCTCAAGGTCGTCGAGGGCATGCAGTTCGACAAGGGCTACATTTCGCCCTACTTCGTGACCAACCCGACGACGATGGAATGCATTCTCGAGGACGCGTACATCCTGATCCACGAGAAGAAGATCTCCTCGCTGCCGGACCTGGTTCCGCTGCTGGAGAAGATCGCCCGCTCCGGTCAGCCGCTGCTGCTGATCGCCGAAGACATCGAGGGCGAGGCCCTGGCGGCGCTGGTGGTCAACCGCCTGCGCGGCGTCCTGAAAGTCTGTGCGGTCAAGGCCCCGGCGTTCGGCGACCGCCGCAAGGCGATCCTGGGCGACCTGGCCGTCGTCACCAACGGATCGCTCATCAGCGAAGACCTCGGCGTCAAGCTCGAGTCGATCGAGCTCGAGCAGCTCGGCCAGGCCAAGCGCATCGTGATCGACAAGGACAACACCACGATCATCGAGGGCGCCGGCACGAAGAAGGACATCAACGCCCGGATCGCGACGATCCGAGCCCAGATCGAGAAGACCACCAGCGATTACGATCGCGAGAAGCTCACCGAACGCCTGGCCAAGCTCACCGGCGGCGTGGCGGTGGTGTACGCGGGCGCCGCCACCGAGACCGAGATGAAGGAACGCAAGGACCTCATCGACGACGCGGTGCATGCGACGCGCGCGGCCAGCCAGGAAGGCGTCGTCCCCGGCGGCGGCGTGGTGTTCCTGCACTGCATTCCGGCCGTCGAAGCGGTTCGCGCCAAGGCCCGCGGCGACGAGAAGATCGGCGTCGAGATCGTCCTGCAGGCCCTGCGGGCGCCGACCTGCCAGATCGTCAACAACACCGGCGAAGACGGCGACGTGGTGGTGGCCGAGATCCTCGAAAAGTCCGACAACATCGGCTACAACGCCGGAACGGGCGAGTACGTCGATATGGTCAAGGCCGGAATCATCGACCCGGCGAAGGTCTCTCGCACAGCCCTGCAGAACGCCGCCTCAGTGGCGGGCCTGCTGCTGACGACCGACCTGATGGTGACCGAGTACGACGAGAAGTCCGAAGAAACCATCGCCGGCGCGGTCAGGTAGTTTCTGAGATTTGAGATTTGAGATTTGAGATTTGAGATCTCAGATCTCAGGTTGCGGATTAGCATCCAAGGCCGCATCGGAACGTAATATCACAAGGCGCCTCGCCGGTTCGGCTGAGGCGCCTTTGTGGTTTACTGCCCGAGGCTGTATAATCCGCGATCCCGAACTTGACTGGGTGACTTGACGGGGTGCCGTGGCGCGCAGGGCCGCAGGCCCGGAGAGCCACGATCCCTGAACGTTAGTCGCGGAGTCGTGGCTGTCGGGCTTCGCCCTCCCGCCACGGCACCCGAGCAGTAATCAGAAATCCGAACCCGAAACCGAAAGATGGAAAAGCGCGATTATTACGAAGTCCTGGGCGTTCCGGCCAATGCTTCCGCCGAGGACGTCAAGCGCGCCTACCGCAAAGGCGCCCTGAAGTATCACCCCGACAACTTCAAGGGCGAGAAGGTCGAAGGCGAAACGCGTTTCAAGGAATTGGCCGAAGCCTACGAAGTGCTCTCGGACCCGATGAAGCGCCAGCGTTACGACCGCTACGGCCACGAGGGTCTGCGCGGCGCGGGCATGCATGACTTCTCGACGATGGGCTTCGGCGACATCTTCTCGATGTTCGAAGACATCTTCGGCGGCGCCGGCGGCGGCATGGGAGGGCGCGAGGGACCCGACCGCGGGCTCGACCTGGAGACCGAGGTCGAACTGACCCTCGAACAGGTCGCTACCGGCGTCGATCACACGATCGAGTTCGAACGCGTGGACCTGTGCGAATCCTGCCACGGCACGCGAAGCACGCCCGAGCACCCACCCGACAAGTGCGGCGCCTGCGGCGGTTACGGCCGCCAGCAACAGCAGGTCCGCAGCATCTTCGGCGTGTCGGTTCGGATCGTGCCCTGCCGCAAGTGCCAGGGCACTGGCGTGATCGTGACGGACCCGTGCAAGAAATGCCGCGGCAGCGGGCGGGGCAAGAAGCGCCGCGTGCTGACGGTTCACATTCCCGCCGGCGTGCAAGAGGGGCAGATGCTGCGGGTCAGCGGCGAAGGCGAGCCCAACACCACCGGCACGGCCCGGGGCGACCTGCACTGTTACATCCGCGTGCGCGAGCACCCGCTGCTGGACCGGCGCGGGGCCGACCTCGTCTGCCAGGTGCCCATCAGCTTCAGCGTGGCCGCCCTGGGCGGCAAAGTGCAGGTGCCCACGCTGGCCGGACCGGAAGAGGTCGACGTGCCCGCCGGAACGCAGCACGGCGAAGTGCTGACCCTCAAGAACCGCGGCCTGCCCACCCCCGGCGGGCGAGGCGCCGGCAGCGAGCACGTCGTGCTGCTGCTGGAGGTGCCCACAAAGCTCACCGCCGCCCAGCGCAGCGCCTTGCAGGAATACGCCCACGTCGAGGCCGGCGACGCGATGAAAAACCGGAAGGGATTCCTGGATAAGCTTAAACATTACTTCGACCGCGAAAGACGATGATCGTACTCGTCGTCGTCCTCGTCCTCGTCGTCGGTTTTTTCCCTGATTTGAAAAACCGAGGACGACGACGAGGACGAGGACGATTACGAGGGAGGAAAACCATGAACCAGAACAATGAAAAGTCCAAACTGAACGAGCAGACGTCGCCCGAAGAGGCGGCCGCCCAAACGCCGCTGGAGCCGGTTCCGGCCGAAGTCGCCGACGCCCTTCGCAGCGAGCGCGACGACCTGCTCGGGCGCCTCCAGCGCGTCTCGGCCGACTACGTGAACTACCAGAAGCGCGCCGCCCGCGAGGCCTCCGACGCCCGCGAGTTCGCTAACGCCGACCTGATCAAGAATCTCCTGCCGGTGCTCGACGACATGGAACGGGCCCTGGAGACCGCCAAGGCCAGCCAAGGCGCCGATGATCCGCTCTTCCACGGCCTGGTGCTCGTGCATGACAAGGCCATGGAAGTGCTGGGCAAGTTCGGCGTGCGGCGCATCGAGGCCGCCGGCAAGGAGTTCGATCCGCAGTTGCACCAGGCGCTGCTTCAGGAAGTGCGCGACGACGTGCCGCCGCAGACCGTCTTGACCGAGTTGCAGCGAGGATACACGCTGTCGGGGCGCGTGATCCGCCCTGCCGGAGTGATAACGTCCAAAACACCTTAACCGAGGCGATTCCGTTTTTTCGTCCTCGTCCTCGTCCTCGTCGTCGTCCTCGGTTTTATAGATCGGGGAAAAGGCCGAGGACGAGGACGAACGCTACTGCCAGGAGTTGTTCAACGATGCCGACGTATGACTACCAGTGCCTCAAGTGCGAGCGCACGTTCGAAAAGTTCCAGTCCATCACCGCCAAGCCGGGGGCAACCTGTCCCGGTTGCGGCTCCCGAAAGGTCCGCCGGATGATCGGCACCGGCGGCGGTATCATTTTCAAGGGCAGCGGGTTCTACGCCACCGATTACCGCAGCGAGTCTTACCGCTCCGCGGCCAAGAAAGACGCCCCCGCATCCTCTGGGGACACGGCATCGAAAGACAAACCCGCGGCCGCGGATAAGCCCGCTACGCCAGCGCCCACGCCCAAGCCGGATAAACCCGCCGCGGCGAAGTAGCTCCGTAGCACGGGCGTCCCGCCCGTGAGTAGCACGGGCGTCTCGCCCGTGAGTAGCATGGGCGTCTCGCCCATGCTCCCCGATGCTTCAGGGTCAGAGAGCACGGGCGAGACGCCCGTGCCACACGGCAGGAGCACGGACGAGACGCCCGTGCCACAGCGGATAAATAGTTGAAGCTTGGCTTGAGCCAAGTATAATTCGCCCAAGCCGGTATTTGGGGCTGCTTAAAGAAAGGACATGCAACATGTCTGACGGTCAAAATGAAGTCAGGGCCATCAACTGGCAGGAAGTCTTCGCCTTCTCACACGTATTCAAGAGCTTCCGCATGGCGATCCATCCCAGCAAGTTGCTGCTGGCGTTGGCGGCCGTGACGATCATCTTCCTCGGCGGCCACGTGATGGACTGGATCTGGTCCATTGGCCACGCCAGCGTTCCCGTCGGCGCCATCGAGAGCCGCCGGACGGAATCGGTGGGATATAACGATCGCGTCCGGGCGTGGAAAGCCAACAAGCCCGACAGGGCGGTAGAGTTGTACCGGGTCGCCAACGGCACGACGGTAGTGGACCAGGCCAGGACGCCCCTCAGCGGAGCGTTCCTGACGGCCTTCGAAACCCAGACTCGCGACATTAAGGCCATTGACCTTCCCCCGGGTATACAGGCCGACGCCGAACGCAAGCCCTGGGCGACCCTGCGTGACGCCCGCGAGGCGATGCAGAATCGAGCCGCGGCTGTCAATGCCGCCATCGATCGGGCGTATGAAGAGACCTCTAAGAACATCTCTCAGCCGGACTCGCTGGAGAAGATCGAGACCCAGCGCAGCAACGCCCACCAGGCGGTGTTCGAGTTCAAGCGGACCTTCAACGCCGAGGCCCTTAATCGCGTCGAAGGTCGTGGGATTTTCGCCGAGTTGCTCGAACACACTCGCAGCAGCTTCACCGGCGCCACGATGGCCCTGCTCCGCGGCAACATTCTGGGGGGGCTCCGCGAGTATCAAAATGCACAGCGCGCCAACGACGGCGGAGTGGTCTACAACCTGCTGCTGATGGGCGAGGGTTTTTGCTGGCTGCTGCGAGAGCATTGGATATTCGCCGCCATCTTCCTGCTGCTGAGCCTGGCGGTCTGGTCGCTGCTGGGCGGGGCCATTCACCGCATCGCCGCCCTGCAGGCCGCCCGCGAGGAGAAGATCTCCATCCGCCAGGCCCTGACGTTCTCGATCAACAAGTTCTTCAGCTTCTTCACCGCTCCGCTGATTCCGCTGGTGCTGATCCTGCTCGCCGGCGGCGCGGTAGCCCTGGGCAGCCTCATCACGGGCAACCTCTGGGGCGTCGGGGCCATCCTGATCGGCCTGCTGCTGCTGATCGCCCTGATCGCCGGGCTGGTGATGGCGTTCCTGATCATCGGCCTGGGCGCCGGCTCGGGCCTGATGTACCCCACCGTCGCCGTCGAGGGCTCCGACAGCTTCGACGCCATCAGCCGCAGCTTCTCCTACATCTTCGCCCGCCCATGGCGAACGGGGCTCTACGCCCTGGCCGCCCTGGTGCATGGGTCCATCTGCTACCTGTTCGTGCGCTTCTTCGCCTTCCTGCTGCTGTGGTCGTCGCACCTGTTCGTCAAGGCCGGCGTCTTCTACGGCGGCGAGGGGCTGCCCGGCGCCAGCGACCGCATCGACGCGATGTGGCCCAAGCCCACCTTCGACTCGCTGGCGTCACCCGGCATTACCGAGGCGATGAGCTCCATGGAACGCATCGGCGCCTTCCTGGTGTCGGTCTGGGTCTACCTGGTTGTCGCCGGCGTGGTCGCCTTCGTTCTCAGCTACGCCGCCAGCGCCACCACGGTGATCTACTACCTGCTGCGCCGCAAGGTCGACGCGACCGATCTTGACGACGTCTACGTCGAATCCGGCGAAGACGCCGAAGAAGAACTGCCCGCCATCGAGCCGGTCGCCGAAGCCCCCGCCCCCGAGGCCGCGGCTGCCCCCGCAGAAACGCCCCCCCCGCCCGAAGGCCAACCCGCTCCCCCGGAAGAACCCAAGGCGTAGGGAGAAAATCCAAAATCCCAAGCACGAAATCCGAAACAAAAAGCAAGTAAGCAAAACAACAAAAAGCCCCACCGGAAACGGCGGGGCTTTTTCGTGGCGCATGCCCCGCTTCGCACCCCGTCGCCCCAAGGCGACCCTGGAGTGCGGCGGCACCGACGCCGCCCTGGATGTTCCTCAAGACCGGTCCACCGCATTAGAACCGGACCTCTGCGGCTTAGCGCCGGGTGGCATGGCGACACGCGTTTCTGTTTCTCGCGGGTCGCCATGAGAACGCCCCCATGTTCGTCTTCGGTCAATAGTCAAGAAATGGCCACAGAGGCACAGAGAACACAGAGAGCAAAGAAGTAGAACAAAGAAGTTCTTCTCTGTGTTCTCTGTGCCTCTGTGGCCCAACGTTGCTGCGTTGCCCATGGCGACCCCGAAGAAGCTGGTGTCGCCATGCCACACGGGATGCTTACTTCGCAGCCGCCGCAGCTGGGGCCATGATCAGCTTGAGCAGTCTGCCGTCGCCGGGGCGGAGGTTGACGCTGACCTGGCGGGCGCCCTTGGTGATCTTGCCATCGGGCTCGATGATCTCGACGCCCTGCACCATCGGCCCGAAGGTGACTTTCAGGTCGCGGGGGGCGAGCTTGGCCTCGTCGGTCAGTACGTCGGTCTGGCAGTTGACGAGCATGACGTAGTGCGGGGTGTTGGCGCCGCTCTTGAAGTCAGCCTCTTTGACCAGCACGCCGGCCAGGGCGGCCTCGTCCATCTTCTCGATCAGCTTGCCTTCGCCGCAGGGCAGCGAACCTGCCGGGGCCTTGCCCTTGACCGGCGTTTCCTGGTTGGTGGCGTACACGCCGATGCTGCGGTGCCCCAGCACGCGCGGGCCGATGGCGTTCTTCAGCATGGCGTTGACCTCGGCGGCGGCCTTGTAGCTCGTGCCGTCCGGTTGCCAGCTCTTGCGGGCCGTCGAGACGCCAAACCACATCACGCCCTGGGCGCCGTAGGCCACCGGGGCCAGCGCCTGAAAGCGGATTTCCGACGCCCCGTGCGCGTTGCCCTGCTCCTCTTCGCCGCGCCCTTTCGAGACGCCCACCGCCGGAATCATCGGCCAGAATGCGAAGTTCGCCTCGTTGGAGACCTTGCGGCCGAACTCCAGATGCTTGCAGTACCCCGCCCGCTTCTCGTGAGCCCAGCCCTTGTTGTCGTAGCCGAACCCATCGTGCTTGATGCGCCCGAAACATTCGTCCGACATGATCGTGATGCCTGCTTTGACGTGGGCGGGCACATCCCAGATAAAAGCCACGTAAGGCATCATGCCGGCCTTGAGGTCTTCGACTTCCTTCACCTTGGCGGCGAGCTTGGCCGGCAGCGGATGCTTGCCGTACTTGCTGCCGACATGATAGCCGACCACTGCGGGGCTCTTACCGTACTTCTCCTGCACGTAGGGGATGTCGAGGCCGACCTCGACCGGGTGCGTGCGCTTCTCGCCCCAGACATCGCGCTCGTGCAGTTTGTCGTCGACCATCGTGCTGACGAGCACCTTGACCTTGGTCTTCTCGTAAAACGGCACCAT
Organism: Planctomycetaceae bacterium; assembly: GCA_039680605.1. Classification (NCBI taxonomy): domain Bacteria; kingdom Pseudomonadati; phylum Planctomycetota; class Planctomycetia; order Planctomycetales; family Planctomycetaceae; species Planctomycetaceae bacterium. The sequence continues at coordinate 12,271 of JBDKTA010000036.1, forward strand.
GTAGGCCGTCTCGAGGACCACGCTGAAGTTGGCCGCTTCCATATTCTTGGCGTACTGCTCGGTGTAATCGGTGCCCAGGTAATTGTGGAAGCACCAGGCGCCCACCACGAACTCCTTGAAATTGTACTTCTTCATGCACTCCAGGGGCACGTTGAATGGATCATCCTGAGCAAATGCCGCCGTCGAACACGCCAACACAGCCGCCAGAACGAGAATGGTTGTCTTCATAAGAGGTCCTTTCGTCTGCGATTCATAACCCGCCAGGATGGGCGTCGGTTCTGCACTTTGTGCCGCCGCTGATCGCCCCATGCAAGGAGCCGCCTCTAACCGCTGATTTTCACAATTTCACTTGACCGGCGGAGGCAGGATGCATAAGCTTCCTAGATAGTATTAGTTCCTAACTGAGCGAGTGGTCCTCATGGCGATTTCACAGGCAGAACTCCATCGGCGGCTGGGCAGGTTTATCGAGGCCTCCAGACGCATCGGCCTGAGGATCACCCACCAACGGGCCGAGATCTTCCGGGAGGCGGCCGCAAGCGACGAGCACCCCGACGCCGAGACGATCTACCAGCGGGTCTGCAAGCGCGTGACCGGCGTCTCGCGCGATACCGTGTACCGCACGCTGGCCATGCTGGAAGACAACGGCCTGCTTCGCAAGACCGAGGTCCTCGGCGGCCCGGCGCGATACGACGCCAACCTGGACCGGCACCACCACTTTGTCTGCGCCGTCTGCGGAACAGTCAAAGACTTCCGCAGCGACGCACTGGACGATCTGCCGATCCCGGACTCGGTCAAGGCGATCGGACGGATCGAGGCCGCCCAGGTGCATGTGCGTGGCGTGTGCGCGGCCTGCATGCGCAAGAAGGTCAAACGACGATAAGTCTCGGGACTTCGTCTGGGCGACACAGACCGGAATTGTTTGGACACGAAAGAACAGGAGATGCGACATGGCTGACACGAATGGCAAGTGCCCGGTCACAGGGATGACTCACCAGCACGCACCCGGCAAAGGCACGTCCAACCGGGACTGGTGGCCCAACCAGGTGAACCTCAGGGTCCTCCACCAGCACTCGGCGTTGGGCAATCCGATGGGCGAGGATTTCAACTACGCCCATGAGTTCAAGACGCTGGACCTCAAGGCCGTCAAGCAGGACCTCTACGCGCTGATGACCGACTCGCAGGCCTGGTGGCCGGCCGACTGGGGGCATTATGGTCCGTTCTTCATCCGGATGGCCTGGCACAGCGCCGGCACCTATCGCATGGGCGACGGGCGCGGGGGCGCGGGGTCCGGCGCCCAACGGCTGGCGCCGCTCAACAGTTGGCCCGACAACGTGAACCTCGACAAGGCGCGACGCCTGCTCTGGCCGATCAAGCAGAAGTACGGTCGCAAACTCTCCTGGGCCGACCTCCTGATCCTCGCCGGCAACTGTGCGCTGGAGTCCATGGGGTTCAAGACGTTCGGGTTCGGCGGCGGACGCGCCGACATCTGGGAGCCGCAGGAGGATATCTACTGGGGCTCCGAAGACAAGTGGCTCGGCGACAACCGCTACAGCGGCCAGCGGCAGCTCGACAATCCCCTGGCCGCCGTGCAGATGGGCCTGATCTACGTCAACCCCGAAGGTCCCAACGGCAATCCCGATCCGGTGGCCTCCGGGCGCGACGTGCGAGAGACCTTTGCGCGCATGGCGATGAACGACGAAGAAACCGTCGCGCTGGTCGCCGGCGGGCACACCTTCGGCAAGTGCCACGGCGCAGGTCCCGCCACGCATGTGGGGCCCGAGCCTGAGGCCGCACCCATCGAGCAACAGGGGCTGGGCTGGAAGAGCAGCTTCGGCAGCGGCAAGGGCGGCGACACGATCGGCAGCGGCATCGAGGGCGCCTGGAAGCCCAACCCGACCCAGTGGGACTCGGGCTATCTCAACGTGCTCTTCAAGTACGAGTGGGAACTGGTCAAGAGCCCGGCCGGCGCGAACCAGTGGCTGGCCAAAGATGTCGCCGAAGAGGACATGATCGTGGACGCTCACGACCCGTCAAAGAAGAACCGGCCGATGATGACCACGGCGGACCTGTCGCTTCGCTTCGACCCGATCTATGGGCCCATCGCGCGGCGCTTCCAGCAGAACCCCGCCGAGTTCGCCGACGCCTTCGCCCGCGCGTGGTTCAAGCTGACCCACCGCGACATGGGCCCACGCTCGCGCTATCTCGGGCCGGAAGTGCCGGCCGAAGACCTGATCTGGCAGGATCCGCTGCCGGCCGTCGACTATACGTTGATCGACGAGCGGGACATCGCCGACCTCAAGGGCAAGATCATGGCGTCGGGTCTGTCGATCGGCGAACTGGTCGCCACCGCCTGGGCGTCGGCGTCTACCTTCCGCGGCTCGGACAATCGCGGCGGCGCCAACGGGGCACGCATCCGCCTGGCGCCGCAGAAGGACTGGCCCGTCAACCAGCCCGCCCAACTGGCCAAGGTCCTGCAGACCCTTGAGGGCATCCAGAAGGCGTTCAACGACGCGCAGCGCGGCGGCAAGAAGGTCTCGCTGGCGGATCTGATCGTGCTGGGCGGCTGCGCGGCTGTCGAAGCGGCGGCGACCAAGGCCGGCCACGGCGTGACGGTCCCCTTCATTCCGGGGCGCACCGACGCCTCGCAGGCGCAGACCGATGCGGATTCGTTCTCCGTGCTCGAGCCGGTCGCAGACGGGTTCCGCAACTTTCTCAAGGCCCGGTTCTCCGTCTCGGCTGAGGAACTGCTGGTGGATCGTGCGCAGTTGCTGACGCTGACGGCCCCGGAGATGACGGTCCTGATCGGCGGGCTGCGGGTCCTGGGCGCCAACTTCGGCCAGGCTCCACACGGCGTCTTCACCAAGCGGCCCGCGGCGCTGACGAACGACTTCTTCGTGAACCTGCTCGACATGGGGACGGCGTGGAAGCCGGCGACGCAAGACGGCGACGTGTTCGAGGGCCGCGACCGCGCGACGGGCGAACTGAAATGGACCGGCACGCGAGTCGATCTGATCTTCGGTTCGAACTCGCAGCTTCGGGCCATCGCCGAAGTCTACGCCTGTGCCGACTCGCAGCGAAAGTTCGTGCAGGATTTCGTGGCGGCATGGAACAAAGTCATGAACCTGGACCGGTTCGACCTGCCTACGGATGCGGCGTGATGGCGATGATCGTGATCTGACCTTTGTCAGGCCCGTAACACCAGAAGATTCGGTACGCGCCGCTCGTGCGGTTCTGGGCATAGGCCTCGAACACCTTATCGCCCGCGCGGTACGGGTGCGAGAGACACTCGTAAGCGTGTGTGGCCAGCCCGGGATGGCGCGGGTTGCTCGCCAGCAGTTGCAGCGTCTTGACCACCTGTTTGAACAGGCCTTCCTGTTTAGATGACTTGCCCCGCCCGCTCTTGCGGCGGCTGCGCACAACTTTCTGCGCCTGATCCTGCAAAGCATTGAACTGCGACAGCGCCTGGGGCGTCCAGCGAAGGACGAACACTAGCGCCCCTCGTCGTCATCGGACGCAAGCTTGCCGATATCCGGCCCTTTGACCAGTTCGCCAGCCTTGGCCTGCTCCAGCCCCTTTAGCACAGCCGCGATCGCCTCGGGGTTCTCATGCAGCCACGCCTCACGGTCCGGCACCGCCTGCGCCAACGTCACCTGCACAGTCCCGGCCGCCAGTTCCTTGACGATCACCAGCCGATTGGCAAACTCCTTGCCCAACGTCAGCCGCCCGCGTCTGTCGACTGTCTTGGCCACCATAGTCGCACCATCCTTCCACAGACAGTATAGCCCATAGTGGGTATTGGGGCAAAAGGGAATATGGGACTAAGGGCACGGAGGGGGATAGATGGATGGATGGATGGATGGATGGATGGATGGCCAAAAACTGCCTGGGGCATTTCTGCGGCCTGAAGGGCCGCCGGCAAGTCAGCCCAAGGCAGAGTCCGCAGCGAGCGAAGCGAGTCGAAGGACGCCGCCCTGGGTAAAGACGGTTTCGGTGTTGAAGCTCTGTAAGAGCTTGAAACCTGATGTGCCCCTTACCCAGGCCGCCGGTCGTCGGCGACCCTTCGGCTCGCCGCCGCCCTCTGGCCTGGGCTGACTTGCCAGCGGTCTTACAGGCCGCGAGAATCGCCCTGGCCGAAATCGGGAACTGTTTTGTCAGTCGCTCGTCATAGGCTTAGAATCACCAAACGAGGAGATGCCCGATGCTAAGCATGATGCTTGCGATCATCCTTTCGGCGGGGAAGGGGGCTGCGGCCGAGGGGAATCTGCCGATGCCGGACCTGAAGCAAGCCATGGCCGACGCCGCCGGGGCGGCATTAGTGGAAGTCGTTTCCACCAGGGAGACTGACCAGAGGCCCGTGGACGGCAATCTATTCGTGCAGGCGGAGTTGAAGATTCTCAAGAGTTCAGGCCTGACCTTGCGCACGCTGACGGTCGTGAAGAAACACGGCGGAATGCGCCCGCCGCCCGGGGCCGTGAAACTTCCGCCTTTTGTCTCTCCGCTCAAGCCGGATTCGCTGCTGGCAGGAAAGCAGTATTGGATTCTGTTCGCCTCACCACTGGACGAGCGTTATGTGCAACGGGTGGTTGCCTTCTGGCCTAGCGACAACGCGGGCGTCGCAAAATCATTGACCGAGGCCATAGAGAAAGACCGCTATCTCTGGCAGCCGCGATTCAGCCGCAAGACCGGCCTGACTGTCGAGCGGCTGGAGGAGCCCCAGCATAAGCGATGGCGAATCCGCATGTCGCGGGGAGACAAGCTGCTGTGGGAGAAAGTGATTGAAGGATCACAGATCAAACAGCCCTACGACCTGTGGCTGGATGTATTCGACCACCTCGGCGGTCCAGGGGCGGCCGCGGATATTCCCAAAGACACACCCATCCTTTACTTCACCACCGATCGCACATTGCAGGCCGACAAGGAGGCCGGGATTCAGGCCGGCAGGTACTGGGTGGAATATGTCTTTGATGCCGTATCGGGCCGACTGATCGCTGAGACGGTACGCGCCCCGCAACCTTCACACGTGCAGCATTGCCAGCGGAGCTACGACATCGAGACCGGCCGCCTGACGGTGCTGGACATCTTCACGATGCAGACTAACGGCAAGGCCGTCGGCGCCGAGAGCGACAACTGGCTCCGCCACGAATCTCGGCGGTACGATAAAAAGACGCGCAAATTGGAATCGATCCGATTCTTCCGAAGCGGACCGCTAACGCCATATGGTCCCACCGGCTGGATCCCAGTCCCCGTGCCGGCAACGCAGCCGAAGCCATAGCGCGCACAACGGAGTTGTGCGTGGCACCCGCACTCCTGCACGGGCGGGCCCTTCGATAGGCGCAGGGTGAAGTCCCGCAGCTCTTGCATCGCTCTTACAGAGCTCAAAACCTGATATGACCGTTACCCAGGCCGCCGGTCGTCGGCGATCCTTCGGCCCGCCGCCGCCCTCTGGCCTGGGCTGACTTGCCAGCGGCCTTGCAGGCCGCATGCACGGGCGGGACGCCCGTGCCACACAGAATGCATGGGCGAGACGCCCATGCCACAAAACGGACCGGGCGAAGGCCGCGTTGGCAACCTTCGCCCGGTTCTGTTTCTGCTGTTCAATTGGAAATTGGAAATTCCCAATTGGAAACCTGCCTGCCGGCAGGCAGGTCAATACATGTCTTCCATCCCGCCACCGCCGCCGGCGGGGGCTGCCTTCTTCTCCGGGATCTCGCTGACGACCGCGTCGGTGGTCAGCAGCAGGCCCGCGACTGAGGCGGCGTTCTGCAGCGCGGTGCGCTCGACCTTGGTCGGCACGATGATGCCGGCCTTGAGCATGTCGGTGAACTTGCCGCTGACGGCCTCAAAGCCGTAGTTCACGTCGTCGCTCTCCATGACCTTGGCCGCGACGATGCTGCCTTCGAGGCCGCTGTTGAGGGCGATCTGCTTGATCGGGGCCACCAGGGCGCGGCGGACGATGTCGACGCCGGTCTTCTCGTCGTCGGTGTCGCACTTGACCTTGTCCAGCGCCTTCATCGCACGCAGGACGGCCACGCCGCCGCCGGGCAGGATGCCTTCCTCGACAGCCGCACGGCAGGCGTGCAGGGCGTCTTCGACGCGGGCCTTCTTCTCCTTCATCTCGACTTCGGTGGCTGCGCCGACGTTAATCTGCGCCACGCCGCCGGAGAGCTTGGCCAGACGCTCTTCGAGCTTCTCACGATCGTAGTCGCTGGTGGTCGCATCGATCTGCTTCTTGATCTGCTCGATGCGGCCCTTGATATCGTTGGCCGCGCCGGCGCCTTCGATAATCGTGGTGTTTTCCTTGTCGATCCGGACGCGCTTGGCCGTGCCCAGGTCCGACATCTGGATGTTTTCCATCGAGATGCCCATGTCTTCCATGATCGCCTTGCCGCCGGTGAGGATCGCGATGTCCTGCAGCATTTCCTTGCGGCGATCGCCGAAGCCCGGGGCCTTGACGGCCGCGCACTGGAACGTCCCGCGCAGCTTGTTGACCACCAGCGTCGCCAGGGCCTCGCCCTCGATGTCTTCGGCGATGATGATCAGCGGTCGGCCGCTCTGGGCGACCTTCTCCAGCATCGGGACCAGGTCCTTGATGCCGGAAATCTTCTTCTCGTGAATCAGGATGAAGGGCTTCTCGAAGTCCACTTCCATCGCTTCAACGTTGTTGATGAAGTGCGGGGAAATGTAGCCCTTGTCGAACTGCATGCCTTCGACGAGGTCGACGGCCGTGTCCAGGCTCTTGCCTTCTTCGACCGTGATGACGCCGTCTTTGCCGACCTTGTCCATCGCCTCGGCGATCATCTTGCCGATCTCGGCGTCCTGGTTGGCCGCGCACGTGCCGACCTGGGCGATTTCCTTGGAGCTCTTGACCGGGCTGCAGAGCTTCTTGAGCTCATCGACGATGGCCGTGACGGCCTTGTCGATCCCGCGCTTGAGCTGCATGGCCTTGGCGCCGGCGGTGACGTTCTTGAGGCCTTCCTCAAAGATGGCCTCGGCGTAGATGGTGGCGGTGGTGGTGCCGTCGCCGGCGACGTTGGACGTCTTGGAGGCGACTTCCTTGACCATCTGGGCGCCCATGTTCTCGGCGGCATCTTCCAGTTCGATTTCCTTGGCGACCGACACGCCGTCTTTGGTGACGGTGGGCGAACCAAAGGACTTCTCCAGAACGACCACGCGCCCCGTCGGGCCCAGGGTTACTTTCACGGCCGCCGCGAGCTTCTTCACGCCGCGGCGAATGCCCTCGCGGGCTTCGACATCGAATGCGATTTTCTTCTTAGCCATTTCAGGTTGCTCCTCTTGGCGCTCGGGGTCAGCCGATGATCGCCAGAATGTCAGATTCGTCCATCAGCATCAGCTCTTCGCCGTCGACCTTGATCTCGGTCCCGGCGTAGCTGGAGAACAGCACTTGCTCGCCGACCTTGACCTGGAACTCGGCGCGGCCGCCGTCTTCAAGCTGCTTGCCTTCGCCGACAGCCAGGATCGTGCCGCGTTGGGGCTTTTCCTTGGCGGCGTCGGGCAGGACGATCCCGCCGGCGGTGCGCTCTTCGGCCTCGAGGCGCTGGATCAGCACTTTGCCGCCCAGGGGGCGAATCTTCGGGGTGGACTTCGTTGCGGGTTTCTTCGACATCTTTTGCTCCTTACTGGTTTCGGGAAACCTTGTTGTTCCATAGCACGGGCGTCTCGCCCGTGAGTCGCATGGGCGTCTCGCCCATGCTCTTGTTTCTTTGTGGCACGGGCGTCTCGCCCATGCTCTTGTTTCTTTGTGGCATGGGCGTCTCGCCCATGCTCTTCGTTGTTCGTGTCGCGGACGTCTCGTCCGCGAGTGGGCGTCTCGCCCGCGGCCGTTGCCTTCCGGAGGCGAGGGCAAGATGCCCTCGCCACGCGCGGGCGAGACGCCCGCGACACTGGTTATTCTTCCCGGCAGAGCCGGTCGATTCTCACCATCATCCGCTGAATCTGCCGCAGCAGTTCTTCCAGCGCCAGCGGCCGCGCCACCACGCTGAATGCTGCCAACTGCAACGCGTCTTCCAGCCACCGCCGGTCGTTCCGCTGCGTCACGACGACCACCGGCAGAGCCGCGTTCATCCGGCGGATCATCCGCAGCATCTGCAGGGCGTCGAGCAGCCAGTCGGCCTGCTCGTCGAGCACAGCCGCGTCGACCTCGCCTGAGCCGACCACATCCAGCAGTTCCCGATCGGAGTCAACCTTATGCGCAGTAATGAACCGCGGCCCGATGATCTTCTCCAGCGCCGGCAGCCAGACCTCGGCCTCGCCCGTGACAACCAGGCTCAGCGGCTGATCAGGTTTTCGTATAGTCGTAACCATCTGCGGCACCTGGGATTGCAACGTCCATACCGCGCGCACACCCCAACAGGGGTATAATCCAACCGCAACAAAGAACAAGCAACAGCGGTGCCAGGACGGCTTATTCTTTGGCACTACAAGAGTTAGCTATTTCACCACCATCCTGAATGAGAGCGTTTTTCTGCCTTCTCCGCAGTTCATCTCCCCGCGACTGCTCTATTGGCAGTGGCAATGGCTTATGAGCAGCAGCCCTGTTAGCAGTTGTCTCGACAGGGCCCCCTGCGGTACAATGCTTGCCGAACTTGGGGACCACTACCCGAAGACCAACAGGCATATGCGATGGCGACAAGAAGGGTGAAGCTTGATCTGATAACCCTGGATGATGCCAACGGCGAAATTGTTCTCTATCTTGTGGAAGATGGACCTTGGCCTGATGATGAAAGGGAAGTCAGTGCCTGTGCATCTCGTATTCAGGAACGGATATTCGGCGCTCTTGATGTAGCCGTCGATGGCCATCTGGCAAAGAAGTATCCAGAGATGAAAAGTGATAGAATCAGAATACAAGTCGACTCTCCCCACGGTGCTCCGACTTGGCTGAGTGAACTCATCGATCAAATTGGCCGTTGCTTCGAGCAGAATCAAGAATGCCGAGATGCGATAAAGAACTCACCGTATGTCCGGGCTTTGCGTATCGTGACGGGACACCAGATGAGAAGATTCAAGGGAATCTAGAACCTCTCAAAGGGGCTTATTCTGCTGCGTCTGCCCATCGCTGTGTGCTCGGCAGCGTGACTCTGATCCGCGAGACGGCGAAGATGGGATAATCATAGGAGGGAGGCCGCTTCAGCGGCCTTTCGTCCCGGCGAAGCCGGGCTTAGCCCAGGCCTTTCAGGCCTCACCTTTACCCACATCTCAACACTTTGCATAGCCTATGCCGATGATATTCATAGCGCGGCATCATAGCCACGACAGACAAGGAGGTCTGCAATGGTTCCTTGCGACGCGCACACGTGGGCGATG
>JBDKTA010000037.1 GCA_039680605.1 Planctomycetaceae bacterium
CGCAGAGAAAACAGGGGCGGGAAACCTCTTAAGTCTTCCTCTTAACACAGTTGCTTTTCTCTGTTTTCTCTGCGTGTCTGTGTCGCATCTGGCAACACGGGATGGCGTTGTTATGGGCGGATGGGGCGGTGGCAGATGGCTAACCAGGTCTTGGCGCGGTCGTCGAAGCCGGGCGTGAAGGCGTAGTTTCTTGCGTGGTGGCGGCCTTGCCCGATCAGCCTTGACAGATAGTGGCGCCAGTCTTTTCGGTAGACCTCGCTGAACGGCTCGACCTGCTCGAACCGCCCGGCGAGCAGTTGCTGAAATTGGGCGGCGGTGAAATGCACCTGGTGATAGGGCTTGTCGGCCTGGTCGGCGAGTTCCTTGGCCCCGTTGGGCACGGAGATGAACGCGACGGCCTGGTCGCAAAGTGCCGCGGCCAGGTTTGTCAGGCACAGTCGCGGGTCGCGGACGTGTTCGAGGGTTTCGAAGCAGGTCAGGACGTCGAAGGGGCGATGGCTGGCCGGCAGGGGCTCGTGCAGGTCGTGCATGTCGAATCGCACGTTGGGGGCCAGGTAATGCGTGCGCGCGTGGGTCAGGACTTCCTCGTCGAGATCCAGCCCGAGGACGAACTGGGCGGTCGCAGCCAGGTAGCCAGCCCCGAACCCGCTGCCGCAGGCGGCGTCGAGCACCCGCGTGCCCTTGGCTTGGCGGGCGGCCAACAGGTAGCGGGCGAAGTGCCTGCCATGCCGCCGCGCGGCCATCCGGAAATCGGGCGGCCTTACGGCGGTGGACAGCACATCGTGGGTTATCTGCATGGCCGCAAAGGTAGCAGGTTTTCGCCGGCGGCTGCAAGGGTATTCGCCCGCGTCTAGCCCGAACTGCATGAACCGCAGAAACCGCAGAGTACGCAGAGAAGAAATTGGCTCAAAACAAGACCAACTAACGTCGCGAGCGGCGCTAATCTGAAAAAACGGACTGTCCATGAGGCCCACTCCGTAATTTTCTGTTAGTCTTTTGATGCAAGACATCTCTGCGGTCTCAGCGATCTCCGCGGTGAAATATCCGGGCTAGGCGGCCGGACCGCCGAGGAAGTCGTAGGATACGCGGTGCTGGACGGCTTCGATCTCGGTCAGCGACTCTTTCAGAACCGCTCGCTCGATGTGTCCCAGGGCGTCGGGGTCGATGAGGTTGTTGACGGGCAGGCCGGCCGCTATGGCGTCGCACTGGTGGCGCAATCGCAGGCGCATCATCGACTCATACGCCGCCCGCATTTCGAGGAACGTCGTCTGGGGAATCACCGCGGCGTCGACCAGGGCGGCCAGGCGGTCCAGCGTCCCGGTGGCGGCTGTGCCGTGTCGCAAAGCGTAGAGGCGGGCGAAGCTGACAACGGGCATCATGGCGGCCTTGAGGTCGACCAGGCCCGGGGCGTCGCTGTCGGCCTTGCCGGTGACGATGCGTCCGAAGAGCCCCAGGGGCGGGCGGAACAGCAGGGCGTGCTGTGCGAAGTGGGGGAAGAAGTCCGGCGCGGCGGCGACGGACTGCTGAACGTGCCGCAACAGCGCCTCGACCAGGGAGGCGTCGCCGGCGACGGCGCGGAAGTCGAAGAAGATGTTGAAGTCCAGCAGCTCGCGGGGCTCGGCGCGGACGATCCAGCGGGTGAAATAGCTCTTCCAGGTCTCCAGAGGCTGGCGCCACTTGGGGTTGTCGGCCATCACCTCGCCGCGGCAGCGCTCGTACCCGGCGTGGGCGAGACCGTCGCAGACCCGCCGGCCCAACTGCTCGAAGTAGTCGGCGGCCCCGGTGCCGCCGGCGGGGTCGTCGGCGTAGACGATGCCGTTGTCCTGGTCGGTGCAGAGGGTTTGTTCCTGGCGGCCCTGGCTGCCCAGGGCGATGAAGGCAAAGGCGGCGGGGGCGGGTCCCAGGTCTGCCTGGGCCAGTTCGATCAGGCGTCGGGTGGCGGCGTCGCAGACGGCGGCGACCTGTCGGGCGATGTGTCGCGGGTGCATCCCAGCTTCGAGCATCGCCGCGACCCTGGCGCCGCCATGGCGGCAGGCGCTGGCGATGGCGGGTTCGTCGCCGGCGGCGGATATCTGGCCGACGAGGTCGCCGGTCTTGTCCGGTGTCGGCTGAACCGGGCGGGAGGATTTGGAAAGCGGTCTGGCCAGCAAGACCATGCCGCTCTCGTCGCCGGCGACGAGGGGTTTGATGGACACCAGGCAGGTCAGGGGCGACTTGTCGCGTCGGCGCAGGGCGGTCTGGACGGGACCGACGGCGGCGGCGCCTTGCTGGACCTGGGCGACGGCCTGCCAGGCGTCGGGGTTGGCGGCGGTATCGCCCAGCAGGTCGACCAGGTCGAGCAGTTCCAGTTCGTGCGGGGCATATCCAAGCATCTCCAGCAGCGTGGGGTTGGCGTAGCGGCATCGCCCGCCCAGCACCAGCAGCGTTCCCTCGGTGGCGGCCTCGACGAGCCAGCGGTATCGTTCGGAGGTTTCGTGCAGGTGCTGTCGCGACTCGGCGCGTTGGCGTTCGATCCGCAGGCCGTGTCGCATGACGTAGAACAGGAGCATGGCGGTGATCACGGAAATGGCGACGGACCCGTAGACGAGCCCTTGCTCCATCCGGGCGATCTCCTCGTGTACATCCTGCGTGTAGACGCCGGTGCCGATGATCCACCCCCAGGGGGCGAACCCGCGGATGTACGATTCCTTGGCGGCCAGGTGGTGGGGGTCGTCGTTCCATTGCCAGACGTAATCGACGTATCCATGCTCCTTGCGACGCACCAGGTCGGCGAACTCGACGAAGATCTTCGCCCCGCGGGCGTCGGTGAAGTCGCTGACGTCGCGGCCGTTGAGGTCGCGGCGGTAGGGGTGCATGACGATTCGCGGGTGCATGTCCTGCAGCCAGAAGTAGCCCTTTGCCTGGCTACCATAGCGCATGGCTTCGATGCGGGCGATGGCCATGGCCTGTGCGTCCCGGCGCGTGAGATGGCCGGCGGTTTCCTGGCGATGGGCGTCGTCGAGCATGCTCCAGGCGGAGTTGGTCAGCTCGAGAATCATCTCCCGCTTGCGGTCGAGCAGGGCGCGTTCCAGTGTCGGAAGGGCGATGGCGAAGATGCCTGTCACAAACAGCGTGATCGCCAGCAGCGTCGGAAGAATGATGTGCAGGGCGAACCGCCGCAGGTGCCGCCGCGGAAGGATGACCGGTGGGGGGCTGGCCGGCGACGGTGCGGCTACGGCCGCTCCCGAGGCCACCGCCTCGCGAAACGCCCGCCAGGCGGAGGTGGGCATATCCACGCCGAAGGCGCCCGCGGCGGCTGCGGGATTGGCCAGGTGCTGGTCGGCCCCGCCGCAGATCAGCAGACCCAGGCGAGCGGCCATCTCGACAAGGGCGTGGCGGTCGGCCGGCGAGAACGAGGCATAGATCGCTTCGACGCCGTCGAGCCCGTGCGACTTGAGGTCGCCCAGCAACTCGCCCAGGCGGGGCAGGTCGTTCTCCAGCAGCAGCGGGTGGGCGAGGAACGCCTTGCCGCCGCCGCGGTGGATCATCGCGATGGCCTGGGCGATGTCCAGCCGCCCCTGGGGCGCGGCGCTGGGCCCGGCTGCGTCATTGGGCGCCAGGCGCTGGCGGCGCAGCGACTCGGAAATGCTGTCGACCCGGTCGCTGTGGCGGGGGGCGTTGCGAGACTGCTGCAGCGACTCGATGGTCGACAGCAGCTCGGCGTTGGCGGCGTCGAATCCGTACGCAAGCAGGTGCGCCTCGCGGCCGCGGCACTGGACCGTCAGCTCCAGCCCGCTGATGCATCCGATGCCCCGTCGCGAGGCGGCGGCGCGGAACTGCGAGGACCCGGCCACGGTGTCATGATCGGTCAGGGCGGCGAAGGCGACGCCGGCGGCCGCCAGGCGCGCCGCCAACTCCTCCGGCGCGAGCTGCCCGTCGCTGAACGAGCTGTGGCAGTGAAGATCGACGCGCTTGGTGGGCATAGGAGGCATTATACAGTGCCGCGGGCGGCATGGCAGACGGAAAGGGTGGCATGGCTGACAACAAGGGTGGCATGGCAGACGGAAAGGGTGGCATGGCGACACGCGAAGCGGGTCGCCATGTTGGCGAGCAGATACGCCGTCCCCATGGCGACCCCGCAAAAAACGCGGTGTCGCCATGCCACCCAGTTAAGCGGATGGGCCGTCCCATGGCGACCCCGCGAAAAACGCGGTGTCGCCATGCCACCCGATCGAGTCCGCTATTCCACCGGTGCGGGTACCGGCGACGCCCCTGCCGGAGGCGTGAGCGTCTGGGCTACCGGTCTGGCCGTCATCAGCGAGACCGCCACCAGGGTCACAAAGCTCAGCGGGATCGAGAAGATGCCCGGATTGCTGAACGGGATCGGCGCCGACGTCGGGTCCAGACCGTACTGCTTGAACATGTCCGGCGACAACGCAATCAGCACCAGCGATGAAATAATGCCCATGAAGATGCTGGCCGTGACGCCCTTGGCCGTCGTCCGCTTCCAGAACAGCAGCATCAGGATCGCCGGCAGGTTCGCACTGGCGGCTACCGCGAACGCCAGACCCACCAGGAACGTTACGTTCATGCCCTTAAACAGGATGCCCAGCATGATGGCGATGGCGCCGATGATGAAGGCCGAGATCTTCCCGGCCTTGATCTTTACCCGGTCGTCCATCTTCAGGCTCATGAAGCGGTCCATCAAGTCGTGGGCGACGGCGCCGGAGGCGGCTACGATCAGACCGCTGACGGTCCCGAGCACCGTGGCGAAGGCGATGGCGGAAATCACGGCGAACAGGAAGCTGCCGAACGACTTGGCCAGCAGTGGGGCGGCCATGTTGCTGTCGGCGGGGTTGAGCACGCCATTGAGCGTGGCGCCCAGGCCCATGAAGAGCGTCAGGATGTAGAAGAACCCGATCGCCGCGATGGCGACGATGGTGCTCTTGCGGGCGCTGGCGGGGTTGGGCACTGTGTAGTAGCGGATCAGGATGTGCGGCAGGGCGGCTGTGCCCAGGAACAGCGCCAGCATCAGCGAGACGAAGTCGAGCTTCTCAAGCCCGGTGCCCTGGACCTTGAACTTCTGCCCCGGTCGCATCAGGTCGCTGCCGGCGGTGACGGTCGAATAATAAACCGTCACCGTCGAGCCGTCGTGGTCGGTCAGGGTGGCGTCCTTCCAGCGGCGCACGAGGGTGTCCTTGTCGCTCATGGTCGCCAGGAACTCGAACGGGCCGACGCTTTCGCCCTTGACCGACTTGCCCGCGGCGATCTGCTCGACATTGCCCACCGGGCGCAGCTCGCCGTCCTTGACGCCGTTGACGAAGCGCCCCTGCCCGCTCGTCACGACCGACTGGGTCTCTTCCAGCACGACGGCCGGAGCGGCGGCGGGCTTGACCAGCCACCACGAATCGACGCCGCCCTTGGTCAGCCGCGCGAACCGCGACTTGGCGGCCTTGACCTCCTGCACCTCGGCCACCTGGTAGGCGGCGTCGGCGACGACGAGTTTGCCGGCGACCTCGGCGGCCTGGAGCTTGGTCAGCGGGTGGAAGGTTTCGCGCCCGCCCTGGTCGGGCGTGGTCGTCATTCCGCGATAGCAGATGGCGATCACCAGCACCAGCGAGAAGACGATCAGCAGCCCGCCCTTGATGAACTGCACATAGGTTGTCGAGGCCATGCCTGCCGTGGCGACGATCGTGATGACGATCGCGCCGACCATGATCACGCCCCAGTAGTGGGGCAGGCCCAGCAGCGGTTCGACCAGCACGCCGGCGCCGACCATCTGCGGGATCAGGTAGCACACCGACACGATCAGGGTGCTGATCGCTGCGGCCAACTTGATGCCTCGCGAATTGAACTTCGAGTCGATCGCGTCGGTGAAGGTGTACTTGCCCAGGCGCTTCATGGGCTCGGCCACGATGAACAGCGCCACGATCCACCCGGCGAGGTACCCGATCGAATACAGGAACCCGTCGTATCCCTGCGTGGCGATCATGCCGCAGATGCCCAGAAACGAGGCCGCCGAGAGGTAATCGCCGGCGAAGGCCACGCCGTTGACGCCCCAGTGGATCTGCCCGCCGGCGGCGTAATATCCCTGGGCCGACTTGGTGCGCTTGCCCAGATAGAACGACAGGCCCAGCACGAACAGGACGAAGACGACGAAGATCGTGATAGCCATTACGCGTTTCCTTCCTGCTTGGCCAGAGTGTGCTCGCGCCTGCGGCAGAGGAGGTCGTAGATCACCGCCTGGACCAGCGCCCCGACGATCAAGCCGAACCCGTAGACCGTCGCCAGGTTCATCCCCGCCAGCACGTCCGCGGCCATCCACTGCGGCTTGTACAGATTGATCACCACGAATCCGGCGTACAGCAGGCAGTAGAAGAGGAACATCCAGATTCCCAGCCGCGCCTTGAATGGCGCAGCGGCGTCTCTGCCGACTGGGGCCGCAGGTTCATGAAGCATGTGCAGGTTCCAATCTTGCCGACGCGCCTCGGGACGTGCCGGCAATTACAGGGGTGCGACGGCGGAAAACATCATGGTGCAGCCGCGGGCGCTGGGCCTCCAACGCTCCGGCGCGATTATCCGTTTCTGCCGCCCGATTGCAAACGAAAACATCTGCCCGGGGTCAATTGTAAAAATAATGATTCTGACAATTGGAATTTCCATTCCTCTGCCGATGTGGATAAAATACCGATGTTGATTCGGGGCCGCCGAAGCGCCCCTAGACCCTGCTGCCACGCGAGCGTAAGAGCCTACCGTGAGCATGCCTGACCAGGAGTAATGGACCGATGAAGATTTATGTGGGCAACCTCAGCTATGACACCACCCAGGAAAGCCTGGAAAGTCTCTTTGCCCAGCATGGGACCGTCGAAGACGTTTACATGCCCACCGACCGCGAGACGGGCAGACCTCGCGGCTTTGCGTTTGTGACGATGACTGATTCCGGTCAGGCCAAAGCCGCCATCGAAGCGGTCAACGGTCAGGAACTGGACGGCCGGCGCCTGAACGTTAACGAAGCCCGTCCCAAGGCCAACGGTGGCGGCGGCGGTGGTGGCGGTGGTGGCGACCGCGGTGGACGCGGCGGCGACCGTGGTGGACGCGGACGCTACTAGTCGTCAGTAGCCCAGGCCCAGCGGCCTGGAAGCCACAGCCGAGTACGGCTGGGCAACAAACAGTGCCTGAAGTATTTCCCCCGGTCCGATCCACCGGAGCGTGGGGACGCTGTCAGAAAAATCGCCATGGCCTCGACGCCATGGCGATTTTCATGCGCCCTATCTGTGTGGCATGGGCGTCCCGCCCATGCTCTTGCTGTGTGGCATGGGCGTCCCGCCCATGCTCCCCGAACTTTACGGTCAGGGCCACGCACAACGGAGTTGTGCGTGGCACCCGTCTCGCCCATGCTCCCAGTCCCTACGGAATGCGCATGCCCATGGCGACCCCGATGCAACTGCTGTCGCCATCCTTCCATTATTCCATTCTTCATCTTTCTTCCATCCATCCATCCATCCGCCCATCCTCCCCCCCAATCCCCTCTTCTTCCCGCTGGGCCCCTGGGCGATTATAATTCTCCGCCATGAAAACTTTGAGAACTCGACTGCTGCTCTTGCTCGTCATCCTCCACGCACTGGCCTTGGGCGCCGCGGCACAATCCGCTCCCGCATCGCGCCCGGCGGTGGATAGCGATTCCTCCGTCACGCACCACGTGCTGAAACTCAACGGGACGGAATTGGCCTACACCGCCACCGCCGCCTTCATGGACCTTCGCGACGAGGGCGGAAGGCTGCAGGCCCGCATCTTCTATACCGCCTACACGCGAGACGGCCAGAACGCCGCCGTGCGGCCGCTGACGTTCGCCTTCAACGGCGGACCCGGCGCCGCCTCGCTGTGGCTGCACCTGGGCGCGATGGGTCCCAAGCGCGTGCTGCTGGCCGACGACGGCAAGGCCCTGCCCAAGGACATCCGCCTGGTTGACAACGACCAGACCTGGCTGGAGTTCACCGACCTGGTTTTCGTGGACCCCGTCGGCGCCGGCTACAGCCATACCGCAGCCGGCGTGGCGGCGGACAAATATTTCGGCCTGGAAGGCGACATGCAGAGCCTGGGCGAGTTCATCCGCCTGTTCGTCAGCGCCAAGGGGCGGTGGGCGTCGCCCAAGTACCTCGCCGGCGAGAGCTACGGGGCGACGCGTTCGTGCCTGCTGGCCGAGCACCTCCACAGCAAGCACGGGTTGGACCTGGCAGGCCTGGTGCTGCTGTCGTCGGCTTTGAACTTCCAGACGTTCTCCTTCGGCAGCGACAACGACCTGCCTTACATGCTCTATCTGCCTTCGTACACCGCGACCGCCTGGTATCACAACCGCCTCGACCCGGACCTGCAGAAGAGCCTTCCGGCCGCCTTGGCCGCGGCCGAGAAGTGGGCGATAGATGAGTACGGCCCGGCCCTGGCTCGAGGCAGCGCCTTGGAGGGAGATCAGCGAAGGAAGATCGTCAAGGGCCTGGTGCGGTTCACCTCGCTGCCGCCGGACTTGATCGAGCGCGCCGACCTGCGCGTGCCCTCGTACGTCTTCCGTAAGCAGCTCTTGCAGGACAAGTCCGCCTCCGCCGACGAACCGGCGCCGCAGGCGAAGATCGTCGGCCTGCTCGACGCCCGTGTCACGGGCTTCACGAACGACCCGCTGGCCGCCCACGCCGATTACGACCCGGCGATGTTCGTCATCGCAGGACCCTTCACCGCCGCCGTCCAGAGCTACATGAACGACGACCTGGCCTTTCGCACCAGCCGCCAGTACGTGTTCCTCTCCCGCCATGCCAACTCGTCATGGAATTGGGGCTCCGCCCGCAACGGGTACGTCAGCGTGACCGACAACCTGACGCGCGCCATGACGCAGAACCCCAACCTGAAGGTCTTCGCCGCGATGGGCTATTTCGACCTGACCACCGGCTACTTCGCCCAGGAATACACCTTCCGCCATCTTGGCCTGCCGCCGGAACTGCGAAAGAACATCACGATGGCGTACTACTTCAGCGGCCACCAGATCTACAATCACATCCCCTCGCTGAAGCAGTTCACCCGCGGGGTGAAGGATTTCATGGCCGCCCCTGCGGCGGCTGCGAAATAGGCATTCTCATCCGCCGGCGATTGCAGCGATATCGGCCAGGGGCAGTGCCTCGACGTTCTTGTCTATCGGAAACCGCTCGCATGTGGAGTGCGGCAGCCTTAGAGCATCTAGCGATCATCTGTAGCGTATCCGCAGCTACGGAAGTAGCCTTGGCACTCCTCCGCGCTCACGGCCCTGAGAGCTTGGCCGATCACACCAATGAGTTCCTCCAACGTACGCCCGGC
>JBDKTA010000038.1 GCA_039680605.1 Planctomycetaceae bacterium
TCGCACATTGCCAACACACGCTTACGTAAATCCATTGAGTATGCTTTCATTTCAAGCCTCCATGCTTGACCCAAGCATACACAACTTCTTCAGAGGGCGCTAGATGTGTTCGTGACTTGCTCTAGGATCTGGAGCCCAGTATCTTCTTCTCGATCTGGTCGATCAATTCATCCAGGCCTGCATGCAGTTTCTCCCGCGCCTCCTCCAGCGTGAAGAACGCCGCACGATCAATCTCAGGGAACTTCGCAAACTTCCCCGACCGCGGCGGCCACTCCATCGTGAAGGTGTTGCTGACGACGGTAGAGACGTCGCAGTCGCCCTCGAACGCCCAGGCGTGGACCATCTTGCCGCTTCGCTCCCGCACTGCCGACAGCGGAATGAACGGGCCCTTGGCCACCAGCCCCGTCTCCTCGGTAAACTCGCGATGGGCGGCCGCCAGAAAGTCCTCGCCCGGCTCGACGTGACCCTTGGGAATGCTCCAGCCGCCCACGTCGCGGTTCTTCCATAGCGGTCCGCCGGGATGCACCAGCAGCACCTCGGCGTCGCGGCCGCAAAGGCGGAACATGATCAGGCCTGCACTGGTTCTTGGCACGCAACTCGTCCTCGTCGTCGTCCTCGTCCTCGTCGTCGGTTTCCTCCCCGGCCCGACAACCCCGGACGATCACGACAAACACTCACTACTGTCGTGGCTCAAATACCTTACTTTCGATTTCCGCCCCGCCGGCCCGCAGCGCCCGCATCGTCAGCTTGCCGTCCTTCACTTGCCAGAGGGTATACAGCAGCCCGTTGGCCCAGGTGACGTGGAAGGGGTTGTTGCTCTTGGAGCGGTTGCTGGCCTTGAACTGCGCGGTCCCGGCCGCGGCGATCGAGATATTCGTCACGCCCTTGTCGGCCGTCGGTTCGCATCGCTCATAGCCGTGACTGAAGGAGGAGATCATCGCTGTCGCTTTGTACTTGGCCAGGAGCGGCATGACGTTCTGACGCACCTGCAGCAATATGCCCGACAGCGGCGGGCGGCACCCCTGCCCGCTGCCGTACCCGGGGTAGTGCGAGACCACGACGATGTACTTCTCCCGCGAGGCCTTGAGCACCGATTCCAGCCAGACCATGGTGCCTTTGCCGGCAGACCAATCGGTGATCGCGTCCTCGTCCAGGCCGATCAGCAGCAAGTCGCCGAAGACCTGCGTCCAGTTGCGCCCGGTCCCGTCGGGCGTGGGTGAGTAGATCATCCCCGCGAACACGGGATTGGGCCCGCCGCCCTCCTCGCACCCGCGAACGGCATACAGCGGCACCGCAGCCACCAGCGGCGCGCAGCTCTTGAACATCATCCCGTCCCACGCCCCGTCGAGCACCGGAAAGCAGTTCATTCCGCCGGCGTGAATTACAAAGTCCGGAGCGGCCGCGCGAATCTTCTCCGACAGACTCTCCCACCCCCCGCCGTCGCTTGCCCCCACTGCCGCAAACGTGAAGCTCTTGCCCGCGAAGTCCGGCAGCTTGACGCTGTGAGGCCCAGCCGCCTTGCCCGCCGCCCCGCCGGCCGACGCGTAAGGCGTCATCGTGTACTTCAGTTCCCGCGTGCCCTTGGGAATGCTCGCGCGAAATCGATGAAACCTCCCGCGCGGCGAAGTCAACGTGATCTCTTTGCCGTTTTGTGGCATGGGCGTCTCGCCCATGCTCTTGCCCTGTGGCATGGGCGTCTCGCCCATGCTCCCCGACGTTTGACGGTCAGCGACACGCGCAACGGAGTTGTGCGTGGCACCCTGCACTACCGTCACCTTCAGCGTCACGACGGCGTTGGCGTTGGTTCGCGCGCAAACGCTGAAGTAGTCCTCGCCGCAGGCCCCCACCGCCGGCCCGGCGATAAATTCCACATCCTCCGCCCCGCCATAGCTCAGAACCATCTCCGGCTTGATCGGCTCGATTACCCCATACTTCAGGGCCGCGTTGCAGTACTTGCCCGAGATCGTCACGACGTTCTCGCCGGCCACCAGGTCCGCGGTGTCGAGTACGAACTTGTTGTACACCTGAAACGCCGCCACGCCCGACAGCGCCTTGCCGTTGAGCGTAACCACCGCCTCCGTAACCAAAGGCCGCGACCACTCCCCATAATCCCCCGTCGTCAACCCCGGCTGATTCCCCGCCGCCGAAAGCCAAAGACACCCGATGCTCGAGGGCTTGTCGACCTTGAACACCCCCCGCGCCGTAAAGCTGATCGTCTGCGCCGAGGCCACCGCCGGCAGTTCCTTCAGCAAAAACGTCTTGCCCCCATCGCCGCTGAAAGCCCACGTCACAGCCGGGACAAACTTGTCCTTCTTAACCGGCTCGTCGCCTCTTGCCGCTTGCGCGGACAACGCGCAGCACAAGCACATCGCAGCAATCGTCGCTACTGGCGAAGACTTTTTCATAATGACGCTCCAAGGGAAATACTCTGCAGCGGTCATGTCATCAAACCGCCGCCCTCCGGTGAGGTATCCAACCATATTTTTGCACTTTCTCAAAAGAAACTCCCGCATTGTGCGTCTAACCGCTGAGGGGTATCTTTAGAAGTCAGGCCTAAGAGCGGGCGGTTCAACGGGAAAGGGCAGGCAATGCGCGCGACGGTTATCCTAAGCGTGATCCTGGCGGCCGCGGGGGTTTCTCTTGCGGGCGACAAGCCTCCCTACGACCTGAGCAAGGTCCAAGGGATGGATCAATTCGAAGGCAGCGACCAGGCAAAGAAGCTTCTGGCCGCCCAGGGATTCGTCGTGACGGACAGGCAGTTCGCGAAGATTTACACTGCCTACACCGAAGCACGCTGGGATGAGCCGATACAGCATTTCATCACCACCGACTCGGCGTGGGATACGTATCGAGCTTTGCTGCAGGAGGGCGTCGTGCTGATTGAGAAGCGCCAGGCCGCCCGGCTGAAGGAGTTCTCCTCCAAGCTTTTGGCAGCCCTCAAGGCCCGGCCCGACTGCCGCCCGCTGGCCGACTACGCGGCCACAGGGCTGGCCCTGCAGGCGCCGCAGGCTCTGGCCGAGGATGACTTGTCGGGGCTTCTGGCCCGGCAGCTCACCTCCGGTCCCAGCCAAAGCGTCCAGGTACCTATCGGTTTTGTCCAGATGCCTTCGCGGTTTGTTCCCATCAGTTTCTACGCAGGCGATCCTGAGTTGGAAGGATACTTCAGGGCGCGGCAGTGGTACGCCGGCGTGATCTTTCGCCTCCAGAAACCGCGCGAGACGCAACTGGCCCTGAAGCTCTCGCGAGTGATCGACGCCGACGCGCAGCTCAAGACCCTCTGGGAGCAATTGACCCGCCCCTTCGACGTCATGCTCGCCAAGACGCGCGACGGCGATGTGGCCGCCTACGCTGCGACCGCCCGCGGCAAGAACATCGACCGCGATCTCGAGCGCATTAGCGACGCCCTGACAAAGACGTTGCCCGATCCACTCATAAACGATCAGTGTCTGACGCCCACGGAATTATCGCATTTTGCCGCTCTGACGAAAGGTTTTCGGCTGCTGCCGCCACGCCCCGAGCCCTCGGGCATCTGTTTTCAAAACACGGTGCATCCCAAGATCGGAAACCGCGCGTTTCCCAGCGGCCTGGACTTCCTCGTCGCATGCAAGGCGTTCAACTCCCCAGCCGCGCGGGCGGCGCTGGAGAAGGCCGAAGGCCCCGCCGTGGCCAAGGCGGTGGCGGCAGCGTCCTGCGGGGAAACGCCCGATTCACTCTATGGCCAGTCGCTCAAACTGCTTGCCGAACTGAGCAAGCCTGTTCCAGCCTCGGCCCCGCCAGCGCTGCAGGCGCCGGCCTGGCAGGACAAGCAGGTCTGGACGCAACTTGGCGCCTGGGCCGGTCAGCGCCATACCTGGGCGCTTCATGCGGAGCAGACACTTGGGGCTCTGGGTGGCGAACCCCTGAGTCCCTTAGGGATAGTCTCGCCCTATCCGGCATTCTTCGCGGGCTTGGCGCAACTGTGCCGTTCGACGCAGCAAACGCTGGAATCAACCTTGCTGCCGCCGGCCAGAGAGAATGCGGCTGCCCTTCTGGAGCATCTGGACGCATTTCGGAGGGTAGTGGCACTGGAGTCAAGACCTGATTGTTCTGACCGGGAATTGAAGATACTGGAGGGTCTGCAGAGCAAACGCTGGATTGTGTATCGCTTCCTCAAAACCTATGCGCGGTCCCTCCAGAAATCCCTTGCTGAAGAAGGCCTGCAGAACTCGCTTCTGCAGACAGCCGAGAATGCCGCAAAGCGATGCCTTCAGGGCGATCAGCCCACGGCTGAAGAGGCCGCTGTTCTCAAGATGTTTGCCACCACTGGGGAAAACGATGTAATCGCCCGCATGGCCGAACTAGGCGCCCTATGCGAGGGGCTGGCCGAGATCGCCAACAAGCAGCTTGCGGGAAAGGACCTGACCGAAGCCCAAGTCGCCACAATCAGAAATTATGGCGAAACCCTCAGCCGGGTGTACTCTTCCAGTTACAGTACAGATCAAGATGATTACCCCGTGGCCGTACCGGTCTTTGTCGATCCCACACTGAACACGAGACTGTGCTCAGCGCTGGCGTACCCACAGGCGCTGTATGTTGTCGTGCCGGGCAGGGGCGGCCTGGTGCTGCATCGCGGCGCGGTGCTGAGTTATCGCGAGTTTCGCCAGAATATAGATGATAAGGCCACCGACGCCGCATGGCAGCAGCGCATTGCCCAGCATGACGTTCCTCCGCCTCCGCCCCTGACGCAAAGCTTTATGCCGCAGCTTACTCTGGCCGAGGCCATCGCCACCATCCGCGCTGGCAAAACATGTCTTGCGGAAAGTTACATCCCCGATGAGCAACTCACTGCCGTGATGATCGAGGCCTTCAAAGGCGGCAAGCACAAAGACAACGAATGGCTCGCCCACAGGATCGTCGCGCGTAGCAAGGAAGAGGACCTGGTGCCCATGCTGTTGGCGGGGCCGCAAGTCCTTGCCGCCTGCGTTGCATCCCGCCTGCGGGAAGGCGACTGGAGCAGCAAGCGAGACGTCCTCGCCGCTGCGGTCATGTCGGTAGACAAATCACTTGCGGAAGAGGCCTTTGGTCTCTTCGTGGCCGCCCCGCAGCGCATTCCCGTGGCGCAGTTTGCCTCTGCCCTCAAGACCCAGCCGCTATGGAACAAGAGGCTCCTTTGCATCCTGTTGGGAAAGGTAAAAGACCAACAGGAAACGGCCGCCGCGGCGATGGCCACAGCCGCCGGAGATCAGGACGCCGGCCTGCGCTGGCAAGCCTGCGCTGCCTTGGGGGAATTGAAGGTCAGAAGCGCGTTGGTCGTCAAGGTGCTCATCGAGCGAGTCGACGATACCAATGTGTTTGTTGCGGCCACTGCCGTGCGGGCTCTACAGGAACTGGATGCCAACGAAGCAGCGCCAGCTATTTTGAAGAGGTTGCAGAGGCAACCTGGCCTTAAGGAGGTTGGGGACGAGGAGTTGGGGAAACAGCTTGACGCCATTGGCAAACCGGGGGGCAAAGAGGAAGGGCCGTCATGGATATTCCAGAGCCTTCTGGGCCAAACATCGAAATATGGAATCCACAGAGATTTCGTCCAGGCGATTGGCAAGTTCAAGTATGCCCCGGCAAAGGCGACGCTGCTTGAGATGCTGGGCAATGCCGAAATCCAGGATAAGGCGGCTGCCGCTCTGGACGCCATCGCGCCGGAGGCCTTGGGAGATCGCCTGCATCAACTGGTGGATTCCAAGGATGAAGTTTTGGCAACGAACGCGACTTCCCTTCTACGCTCTCGCCCCAAGCTCATCCAAATCCGCCGCTTCATCGCATTGAAGGACAAGCCGCCACTGACGCGGGGCCTGTACTGCAAGATTCTCAGTTCGGTCGTGGAAGAAAGGGCGGCGGCCCTGGAGGCGCTTTTTGCGGCCGCAGGCGATGCGGAGCCTAACATCCGAATCGAAGCGGCCGAGGGACTGGTGCGGTTGGATAAGACGGATCCACGAGTCGTCAAGGCGCTGGCGGCGCTGGCAGGGGATAAGAACGAGCAGGTTGCCCTCACCGCCATCGGGCTTTTCGGAATGTTGCATGATGCCGGCGCTGGCAGGCTCCTGCTGGGGTTTGTGCAAAACGGCGACATGGCGCCTGTCACGCGTTTGCACGCGGCACTGGTCGTCGCCGCTCTTTGTCCCGATGATCCCCAGGTGCCCAAGGCCATTGCGGGCCTTCTGAAGGATCCAAAGGTCGAGGTGGTCGAGGGCGCTCTCATCCTGCTTTCGAACATGAAAGCCACCGGCGAAGCCGCAGCCATAGGCGAGTGCATTCGAAGAAGCGACCTGGATGATTCCTCGCGCCTGAAAGTAGCCCAATCTGCCGCCGACATCGGCATCCACGATCCGCAGGTGATCCAGGTGGTCGCGGCGATGCTCAAGAATCGGGATGATCGCAACACCATGACAGTCATCCTCGTGCTGACGGAACTCAAAGCCGGCGAGGCGCTTCTGGCCTGCCTGCCCAAGGCCGATTACTCGCGCGACGCGGAAGACGCCCCGACCGCATCGTTCGTCCCGGCCCTGATCGAGGGGTTGGGAAAGATCAAATACAAACCGGCCAAGGCGCGATTGATCGAGTTCATGGAGAAAGGGCACCACGGCGCTGCCCAGGCGCTGTGGGAAATCTGCCCCCAGGAAATGCCGGGGATCTTGCTGGAGCGGGCCGCGAATTCGCCCAAGCGGCACGTGCGGGTGCGCGCATTGGAGGAACTGGGCTGTCGCGCAAGCCGATCCGAGCTTCAAGCTTTGGTTCCGATCCTCTTTGACACTCAGGAGATCGGCAAAGACGAAGACGTGATTGTCGACGGCGAGGTAGTCTACTTCAAGCGTCGCGCGTGCGACTGTGCCGCCCTGGCGATAGCCAAAATCCTCGGCTGGCGGGACCGCGATGCTAGCGACGCCAGCGTGTCTTCTGAGGACCTTCTCAAGTGGGTTGACCGCGCGCGGGCTTGGGCGAAAGAGCAGAAGACTGCGGCGTCGAAGCCCGCCGCGGCCATCACGAAACCTTAAGCCTGTTTACGCGGGCGTGGACACCCGCGGATACGCGCGGACGGGACGTCCGCGACACGACCGGGGAACATGGGCGGGTCCTTCGGCAGGGTCAGGATAAAACGCCATGGTACTCGGGCAAGATGCCCGTGCTACTTTTCCGCCACGGCGGGACGCGTGGCTTTTGCGCACGCGGCCGCGCCGGTTTTGGGGTCGAAGAAGTTCAGGATCAGGTTGTAGTACCACGCCGGGGCGTAGGGGCCGAAACCGATGTGGCCGCCGGTGGGGAGCATGATGGCGGCCACGTTGGGGTTGGGGCTGCGGGCCAGGAAGTCGGCTACGTCCTGGGCGGGGGCGATCATGTCGTCGGCCGCATGCACCAGCAGCACCGGCACGCGGATCGGCGCGATGCGCTCATGCACCATCAGGTCCTTGTAGGGCATGATCCGCACGTACTCCAGGCCGTCGAAGGCGTCCTGCGGATACCCGATGCCGACGTACTTGAGCAGCTCATGAACGCTGCCGCGCGGGTTGGGGTACTTCTTCTGGATCATACGGCCGCGAATAGTCGCCTGCAGACCGGCCACCGCCGGCCGCGCCAGCACCGACTGCTCGGTCTCCATCACGTCCATGAGTTCTTCGAACCGCAGCACGGGCGAGAAGCCGATCATGCCGGCCTCATAACGCCGTCGCGGGCGCGGCGGGCGGGTGATGTACGGCAGCAGGCGCGGGGGGATGCCCTCGTCATTGTCGGGACGCCCTTCGGCCCAGGCGGCCAGCAGGCACTGATTGGCGCCCCAGGAGTAGGCGATCATGCCGGTGCGTTTGACGTGGGGCTTGGCCTGCAGCCAGTCGGCGACGACCATCAGGTCCTCGGTCTCCAGCGTGCCCCAGGTGTACTCGCAATTGGGGAATCGCCGGTCGGTGCCGCCGGTGCCGCGGACCTCGACGGCCAACACGTGAAACCCGCACGCCCGCAGACCCATCGCCAGGTCGCGCACGCGCATGACGTTGTTGTCGCCGCGGATGCCCGCCATGATCACGATGCAGTCGGCATCGATGATCGCCCCGGCCGCGTCTCGTGCCCAGCCCAGCCGCGCGGAATACTCCAGCCCTGCATGCACCGGCACCCAGACGTCTTCGAAGAGCGGCCACGGCGGCGGGCCCGTCACGTCGCGCGACGACACCGCCTGGGCCGAATACGCCAGGCCCCAGAAGTTCCAGACGATCGATTCGAGATTGCCCACGCGGATGTTGTACGCGGCCACCATGTCGACGGGTTTGCCGTCGGGGCGGACCATCTCGTCGGTAAGCATGGGCTGCTTGGGGTGGTGAGGCCGGAGCTTAGCCAGTTGCGGCTCGACGGCCGCCAGCCATTGGCGCGTCGTCAGCGGCGCGTCGGCCGACGGGGTGACACTGACGCGGTCTCGCGGGTCCAGCGGCAGCGAGCGTTCGGAGAAGAAGCATCCTCCAGCCGGGAGGCACAGAACCAGCAATGTCAGGCGGGAAATCATTGGCGGCATTGTAGCATGGGCGTCCCGCCCATGAGTAGCACGGGCGTCTCGCCCATGCATCTTCGTATTCTTCTCCGCGGGCGTCCCGCCCGCGTAATCGGGGAGCGAGGGCAAGATGCCCTCGCAACGCGCGGACGGGACGTCCGCGACACGCCAGGTAGCATGGGCGGGACGCCCATGCTACTCACGGGCAAGATGCCCGTGCTACGGAAGATGCCCGTGCTACTGCTGGGTCAGCCAGACGAGCATCTCGCCCGGGGTGCGGTTGGCCCAGAGATAGTATGGAATCGCCTTGAGCGTGACGGCCTTGGTCATCCCGCCGGCGGGGCGATAGAGATCGTCGTTCCAGTCGGCCGCGTCGGGGCGCAGCGCGGGGGCCTTGATCATCGGCACGGCGCCCAGTTCCTCCGGGCACTTGCCGAGGGTACACTTGGCATCCTTGGGCAGGGCGATGGCGCTGAGGTCATTTCCGTTGTCGGCTTCTTCGAGGCAGTAGACCACCGGCCCGCGCTGGAGGGCGACGCGTCCGGCGTCCTGGCGCACCTTGGGGTTGGCCTCGACGCGCTCGACGGGCATCGCCAGCGAGAGCGTGACCTTGTCGCCCGCCTGCCAGAGGCGCTTGATGCGGGCATAGCCGTCCTTCGTCAGCGGATCCAGGTCGATCGCCCTGCCGTTGACTTTCAGCGAGGCCTCTCGGCACCAGCCCGGGATGCGCAGCGCCAGGGTGAAGACCGACTGCGGCTGGGGCTGTACGTTGATGGTGACCTCGCCGTCCCAGGGGTATCGCGTCTTCTGCGTCAGGGTGACGGTGCCGGCGGCCAGTTCGATATCGGCCTCGCCGGCGGCGTAAAGGTGTACCCACGCCTCGGCCTCGCCGGCGGAGTACATGTACAGCGGCAGCGAGGCGACCATACGGGCGAGGTTCGGCGGACAGCACGCGCAACCGAACCACTGCTGGCGCTGGCCGCCGAAGAACGTGTCGTGGGGGGCGAACATCGGCGGGTACAGCGTCAGGGGGTTGACGTAGAAGAACTTCTCGCCGTCGCGGCTGACGCCCGAGAGGACGCCGTTGTACAGCGCCCGCTCCATCACGTCGGCGTACTCGCCGCGGGGGTCCAGGTGCAGCATGCGGTGCGCCCAGAACACCAGGGCGATCGACGCGCACGTCTCGGCGTACGCCGACTCGTTGGGCAGGTCGTAGTCGAAGGTGAAGCCCTCGTTGGCCCGCGTGGGGCCGATCCCGCCGGTCACGTACATCTGCTTGTGCGTGACGTTCTTCCACAGCGTGCGGCAGGCCTCCAGCAGCGACGCATCGCCCGTCTCGGCGGCTACGTCCGCCACGCCCGAGTACAGGTACATCGCCCGCACCGCGTGACCGACGACCCGGTCCTGCTCGCGGATGGGTTTGTGCGCCTGGCAGTATTCGTACGAGTGCCCGAAGTGCCAGTGCTTGGGATCGTCGCCGCGGGCCTGGGCCTCGATGTCGTAGTAGTGCGGCTGGCGGCCGCGCTCGTTGACGAAGTACGTCGCCTGGTCGAGATACTTCTTCTCGCCGGTGGCGCGGAAAAGTTTCACCAGCGCCAGTTCGATTTCCTCGTGGCCGGGGTAGCCGCGTTTCTGCCCCTCGCCGGTGCCGAAGGTGGCGGCGATGTGATCGGCGTAGCGGCACATGACATCGAGGAACTTTCGCTTGCCGGTGGCCTGGAAATACGCCACGGCGCCTTCCATCAGGTGCCCGGCGCAGTAGAGCTCGTGACAGTCGCGCAGGTTCGTCCAGCGCTTGTCCGGCTGGACGCGCTGGAAATACATGTTGAGGTAGCCGTCGGGCCCTTGCGCGGCGGCCATCACGTCGACGACTTCGTCAACCTGCTTTTCCAGCTCCGGATCAGGCTTAACCGCCAGGCTGTACCCCGCCGCCTCGATCCACTTGGCCACATCGGAGTCCCAGAAGATATGCGGTTCGGTGGTACCGCTCTCGCGCGTCCACATAAACCCGTCGAACCGCCCGGTGGTCTTGCACTGCTGATACTGGATCGGCAGCGTAGCCGTCCGGTTGACTTCCATCAGCGGCGCCCAGAAGGCGTCGTCAAGGGTAACCGAAGTCAGCGGCACGGGATTGATCTTGCGCAGCGAAGCGTTATTCATGTCGTTCTCCAATATTCTCCAATACGAGATAGCATATTCGGCCGCGAGCGGAAGAAGGAAAAGAAAAAACGACAGCCAAGGTGACAAGGCCGGATGGCGACATCCGCCTTATGCCGGAACCTGTTTCTCTTGATAGCCCTTGCCGGTTTTCTCGCGGATGAGGCTGGCGGCGGTTCGAGCGGCGACGGGTTCGTCGACGAAGACCTTGGTCTGGGTCTGGCCGTTGGTGCCGATGCGGCCATAATGCACCGTGACTGAATTGCCCTTCAGTGCGATCTGCCAGTACTTGCTTGAGCCGCCGCCGACGAACTCAAAGTAGCGAGTGAATGGTCCCATCTGCACCGGATCGCCCGGAGCGGGGCGAGGGCGCGCGGGTGCCGGAGTTTCGCCTTGCTGGTCCGGCGAGGCGGGCGAGGGCGGTTCCTCGACCGGTTCGGCCTGGGGTTCTTCCGGGCCGTCAAACTCCGTCCAGGCATCCTCGTTCTCTTCTACCTCACTCGCCAGGTCCTGCTCGGGCGGGGGTCCGTTCTCGATAAGTTTCACCAGGCCATCCAGCACGCCCTGCCTATCGTGATACCAATCCCTGGCAAGCACGTGGGCGATGTTCCAGCCGAAGGCCTTCAGCAGTTGCGGGCGCAGGAGTTCTCGCTCCAGTAGATCGTCCTGCTCGTAGTGCGCCTGCGTGTCGACGAGCACGCCCAAGCGGTAGTGGAGCTCCCCATGCCGCCGCGCAGCCAGGTCGCAACGGAAGTGCGACATGCCGATGCCCGCTTCCACCGCGTATCCGGTGTCTGTCAAGGCAGCCTTGACGGCCTCGACCACGGCCGATCGCACCTGCTCCTGCGGCGTCTCGACATCTTTCCACACCGCCAGCTCGCGCAGCACGCGCTGGGCCGTTTCACTCTGGCCTGACGAGGAGGCCGCCGCGTAGTGCAGGTACGTCTTGAGGCAGTTGGCGCCGTCGTTGTAATCGTTGGTGATGGCCGTGTGCTGGATGGAACTGACGACGGCCATGTGGTGCTTGGCCCGCGAGAACGCGACGTTGAGGCGCTTCTCACCGCCGCTCTGGTTGATGGGACCGAAATTCATCCGCATCTTGCCGTCGGGGGCCTTGGCGTAGCAGATGCTCATGATCACCACGTCGCGCTCGTCGCCCTGGATGTTTTCGAGGTTCTTGATCAGCAGCCCGACGTACTGGCCATCGACTTCGCGCTCGTACTCAGCCTCGAGCCGCTCGCCGAAGAGTTTGTCCTCTTCGCCCAGGCGCGTCAGGGCCGACTCGATCTCAGTCTGTTGCGCCTCGGAAAACGCGACAATGCCGATGCTGAGCCCGCCATCGCCCAGCAGCCCGCGCACCAGGTGCGCGATGTAGTCGGCCTCGCTGCGGTTGCGGCGGTCGTCGTACGTCCCGCCGGGGATGTAGTGGAAGCTCACCGGCCGGTCGAGCAGCCGTGTGACGTTTGCATCTCCGTCCTGCGGCGCCTCAACGACAATTTCGCCGCCCCCGACCGAGCGACATTCCTCGGGCACCGTCAGCAGCTTGCCCTGGTAGAACGCCCAGTTGGAGAAGCTGATCAGCGACTCGCTGCGGCTGCGGTAGTGCCATCCCAGCATGCGCGCGGGCAGGTTCTTGGCGGCGTGATTGAGGAAGCTGTTGCTCGACAGGTCGTACTCGAAGACCTGCCCGTTGTCACTGAGCAGCAGGCCCTCTTCGTCTTCGGCGGCGGACTTGGCCGAGAAGAAGTCCGTGGGCGGCAACTGCATTTCATCACCGACTACAATGGCCTGCGTCGCACGGAAGATGGAGGGCACGGCCTCTTCCAGCGTGATCTGGCTGGCCTCGTCGAAGATGACCACGTCGAAGGCGTCGGTCTGCAGCGGCAGCGTGTCCGAGACGCTCAGCGGGCTCATGAGCCACACGGGCTTGAGGTCTCCCACGACGGCGCCGGAGTCGCCGGCGACGATGTCGCGAATCGACTTGTGCCGCATGACTTTGCCGAACTCATGCTCGAGTTCGCGGCGGCCCCGGTTGTACAGGGCCTTGAACTCTTTCTGCTCGGCCGTGAGCTGCGCCGCCGGAAGCGCGGCTATGCGCATGTGCTCCAGAAAACTCTGCCGCGACTTTTCCAGCACGGCGGCAGCGTTGACCTCCTGCCACTTGCGATTGAGGACGGCCAGCCGCTGCACGTGCGAGGCCCGCACCTTGCCGCTAAAACGGTTGAGGACGCGGTCGCTCCGGAAGATCTCGTCAACACAACGACCGACGATGGCGGCCTCGATGCCCCGGCTGTCAAGTTCGAGCGTCCGCAGCGCACCGGCCAGCCGGGGCGGCAGATGCTGCAATTGCGTCAGGCAGTAGAGGAAATCCGCCACCCTGTCCTGCGATTGCTGGATGCCTGCCAGCTCAGCCGCCAGCACGTCCAGGGGCTTGTTCTCGAAGCCTTCCAGGAACTGGTGGCAGACCTGCGTCAACTGCTCATAGAGCGTTGCGGTCTCTACCAGCCGCACGACGGTCGTTGCGGCGCTGTCGGATTTGACCATCGCCGCGTGCAGCGACTGGAAGGCCGGCGGCATCTGCCGCACGCACGTGCGGGCCTGCTGCAAGTGACTGTCAAGGTGCTCCAGCGGCTCGTCAATGCCCAACTCGTCACAGAGGGTTTCCTCGGCCGCCGTCAGCGCCGCGGCCGCTTTGTATTCGTCTTCCAGACCCGTCAAAACCTGCACCCACCCTGGCTGGACGGCATGAGCGGCGAAATCGTACCGGCTCTGCAGCACCTTGCGCAGCCGCCACCAGGCCCCGCTGAGCAGCGAAAGCAGCTTGCCCTCGAGCCGGCGCGCCTGGTCGAGGGCAATGGCGACCTCCTCAGCGGGCAGTTTGTTTTTCCAGTGGCGCGCCGCCTCGCGCGCCTTGGCCAGCGCCGCGCCGGCAGCGGCGTGTCGCTTTCCCGCGGCGGCGAACGCTCGGGCCTGCGGGCTGGTCTCGTCGAGCAGGCCCATCAAGTTTCGCTGCGCGAGATAGCTGACCGCCTTGGCATACTGCAGCACGCGCGATAAACCCGCCAGCGTGCCGCCGTGCTCTGGGGCCAGCGATACCTCCTCCAGCGCCGCCGTCAGCGACTGCAGCAGCTTTTGGGCCGACGAGACGCTGGAATCGATCAGCCGCACGGGCGCCTCGTTCAGGGCCACCTTCGGGCTCAGCAGAACCAGCGGGTGTCTCGCCAGTACGCCCTGGGGCTGGATGTCGGCAACAGCCGCCGCGAGATGATCGATGGCTTCCTGGTGCTCGCGCCACTGCGCATAATCAGGAAGGACTTCTTTTTGTGCGGCCATGAGCTGCGGGGCATGTGGGGCCAGTTCGATAGCGCGGTCGAGGAGTTGCTGCACCGTCAGGCCGGCAGTGGCGTGCGAGGCGAGCATGGAGGCGTTGAAATCGGCCAGCGGCTGGAGTTCCTGCTGCAGGGACTTGAGCAGGTTGACGCGCCGCTGCTGCCAGGCGCGAGGCTTGGTCTTCTGCTCGCCGAGCATGTCTTCGTAGCGGGCCTTGAGATCGAGGATGAAGGCCTTCTTGTCAGTCTGCGAGTCGTGAATGAGACAGCACAACTGGTGCAGCCCCTGCTGGCGCAGGCGGGCGTAGACGACATCGATGGCCGCACGCTTCTCGCAAACAAACAGCACCTTCTTGCCCCGCATGACGTAGTCGGCGATCAGGTTGGTGATGGTCTGCGACTTGCCCGTTCCCGGCGGGCCCTGGATGATATAGCTGGCGCCCGCGCGGGCCTGCGCAATCGCCAGCGACTGCGTCGGGTCGCACTGGACGATGTGGAACCGCTCTTCCAGCGGCGGGCTCTGGAGGTTGTCGAGCTCGACCGGCCGGGCCGCCAGCGAGAACACCGCGTCGAAGGCGGGGTTGGCGGCCTGGCCTTCCAGCAACTCGCTGTAGTCCCGCACGAGGGTCATCTTGCGATATCGGAAATTGCCCAGGGTCAGCCGGCACAAGTCGAAATCCCAATTGTATGGATTGTCGTCGGCCTCTTCGGTCAGCGAGTAGAACTGCCGGTCGGCCTGGGCGGTGGGAGTGTCGCCGGCATCGGGCGGCTGGATGAGATAGCTGCGGGGCTCGGGCTTGTCCTGCACGATTTCGCGCAAGTGCGTCGCCGCGGGGCGCAGGCGGGCCTTGAATATCCCCAGCCCCAGCGGATGGAAGTTCGAGGCGTCGTAGCTGTAGTCGATGTCGAGGAAGCTGCGCACCCCGCGCCCGGAGATCCGCGCGCTGCGGCGGTACCGGTCCAGCCGCCGCTTGGCCAGATCGTGGATGAGATCGATCCGCGGCCGATCCACTTTCGTCAGCGTGATGCCTTGTTCGCTGGCGGCGATCTTTGCCGCCAGGTCGTCGTAAAAGGCGTCGAGCGTGGTCTCGTCCAGGTCGATGATGGCCGGCAGATCGATATCGTAGAGCTGCTTGAACTGGTGTCGCACGATGGGATTGAGCTCGGCCTCGTTGGAGATCGGAGCCAGCCAGTAGCTGTCGCGGATGCCCTTCTTTTTGACAAGCCTCACCGGCAGCAGAACCAACGGGGAATCGAACTGCTCGGGCGGGCTTAGCTTGACGTTAGACCAGCGCAAAAAGCAGATGGCCACGCGGAGCTGCTCGAAACCGAATTCCGCCGCGTCGCGCAGGGCCTCGGAGCGAACGCGGTCGAGAAGACTGGGCAGATAGATCTGCTCGGTGAAGTTGAGATAGCGGTTGAGTGAGACCGGCTCGGCGGCCGACATCGCCCGGGCAAAATCACCGCGCCACGTGAGAATCTGTTCGGGGCGGATGCTGGCGGCGTCGAACGACAGCGGCACCGAGGCGTGCGTGAGGTTCACCGCCTGCATGTTCGAGCGGAAATGCAGCAGCCGGTTACGGCGCGAGAACTCGAATAGCCGCTCCTGCAGCTTGCCCAGGAGCACCTGCTTTTTGCCTCCGGCGGCGGCAGCTTCGGCGCTGGCCAGGTCGAAGTCGACATCGACGTTCTGGTCGCGGTAGTGCGCCAGGTTGTGGATAAGGGTGTCGAGGTCTTTCGGGCGCGCGTGGCGGCTCAGCTCGGTCATGCGCACGATGGCCTTGGCCAGCACCGGGTGCAGACCGCCATT
The DNA here is from genome assembly GCA_039680605.1 of Planctomycetaceae bacterium. Taxonomy (NCBI): domain Bacteria; kingdom Pseudomonadati; phylum Planctomycetota; class Planctomycetia; order Planctomycetales; family Planctomycetaceae; species Planctomycetaceae bacterium. Next base: position 15,800 of record JBDKTA010000038.1, read on the forward strand.
GAGGCGAAAGAGGTTTCGCCGGTTGTTCACGAACGTCTGCAGGTCCTGTGGCTCGTTGAAGTCCAGCCCGCATGTGACGCTGGCCAGGATCATCCCCAGGCAGAAGACATCCGAGACCGGGTCGTGATGGCCGAGCTGATGCTCCCAACAGATGTACCCGGGCAGGAAGACCGGCTTGGCAACCTCCTGGTCGCGCGAGCCGATCTGGAGATTGACGACGCCCTCGTTGCCGCCGCGATCGAGGTCGATGGTGCGCTTGTGCTCGGAGAGAATCTCGACGCCGGCTGGCGGCTTGTCCAGCGCCCGGATACGATCGTTGCGAAGGGCCGGAGCCTTGGCCAGGGCCTGCGAAAACCACATGGCCACGCCCTCGACCTGGATCGCCGCCACGCCGTCGAGGGGAGCGACCTTGCCGGCGGCATGCGTCTGGGCCACCTGGCGGGCCAGCGGCAGGAAGCTCGCCAGTGCGTCTTCAGTAGAGAAACCGCCCTTCTCGAATCGAGACATCAGGAAGTCATGGAAGTCGCTCATGGTTGGTCCGCCGCCTCCGCCGCCTTGCGCGCGAGGGTCGCCGCATCCGCATCCAGGGACTCCATCTGCTTCTTGCGGAGGTTGAGTTCCTTGGCCGCCAGGACCCGAAATCGGTCGCCCAGGCCCAGGTCGTCCGCCATCATCAGCATCGCCGCCAGCGGCGCGTCTTCCAGATCGCGGTCGACGACGGCGAAATCCAGCAGCACGTAGCACCAGTAGTCGCGCAGCTTCGCGTCGTCGGTGGCCAGGGCGGCCTTAAGCGTCGCGTCGGCGTGCGTGGCCGGATGAAAATCGTCGAAGAACAGCCGCGCGTGGGCCATCGCCGTTTCGGTCTGCATCCAGTGGGGGATCAGAATCTGCTCGATCAGCCGCCGAGTCAGGTCGCACAGCTTGACCTGCGCCAGCAGATCGGCGCTGCCGACGGAGAGCGGGCCCTCGATCATCAGGGCGATCTCGCCGGCCGCCTGGGGACCTTTCTCCGCCCACAGCGTCAGCGCTTTGGCGCGGATGAACGACTCGGGATGGTCGACTCCGTCGCTGACGGTGAGGCCTTTGCTGAATATTTCATCCATCTGCCGCAGATAGCTCTCGGCCGTGATGCCCGTGACGCCGGTTTCGATCTTGGCCAGGGCGGTGATGGCCGCCGACACGTCCTGCGTCAGGGCCAGACCCGCACGATCGCAGTAGACCTCGCTGTACAACGCAAAAAGCCTCCAGCTGTTGTGATGTGCGGTGGTTGCGGCGGCATCGTTGGCCATCGCCGCCAGCACCTGCCAAGCCGTCAGGTACTCGCGCCAGTTCTCCAGCAGGGCAAAGTGCAACAGTTCGTGGCCGAGCACCCACTTAAGCTCGAGGTCTTCCAACGCCGTCGCCACGGCCCCGAAGAGGATGACGTGAACCTCGCCGGGGATATACCGCACGCTGACATTTAGCCCGCCCACATCCTGCGACTGGTAAAATGTCACCGGCGCCGACAGGCCCAGCTTGGCGCAGACCTCGTCAGCATTCGCGTAGAGGCGCTCATTGGCTGAGCGCTCGATGCGGTAGGTGGATTTGAGCAGTTCCAGCCGTGCCGCTTCGTTCTGCTCACTGCGGAGGCGGTCGCTGGAATACCACTTCCAGATCGCCTCTTCGCGCATCTTGAGATACTGCACCATCTCCAGATGGTACGCCATCGGCTCAATCGCCAGGAAGTTTGTCGGCATCGGCAAAGCCCCCAAGAGGGACTGATTGGGAAATTCCCACGGAGATTATACCGATGCGCCGACGGTTGTCTATCCGGCGGCGCACGGGTACGAAGGTTCCGGCCCGCGCCGAGTGAGATATAATGCCGCCATGAGTGAAACGTGCGATAGTGATGCGATCGGACCACTGCCTCGCGAGCTACCCGCCTCGGCTGTGACGGGGCGGGGATGGCTTGGCGAATTGTTCAGCCGGCAGGAGAGCGGGCTGACGGGGCACCCGCGCGAGATGGGGTTTCCGTTCGATGGCGGGCTGTGGGCGGAGCTGCTGGACAATGGCAAGCGGCAGTATCCGCAGTATGGCGAGGCGTGGTGGCCTTACGAGCAGTCGGCGTATTACCTCGACGGCGCTCTGCGGTGCGGGCACTACCTCGGCAGCTCGGCGCTGCTGGGGCGCGTGCGCGAGAGCGTCGAGCACATCCTCAAGCACCGCAAGAGCGGCGGGCGGCTGGGCCCGCTTAACGTCGAGGCCGACGCCTGGCCGATGGTCATCTTCACGCGCATGCTGCTGGAAGAATACGAGAGCAGCGGAGACGGCCGCGTCATCGACGCGCTGCAGGGGCACTACGCAGCGGTCTACGGCGACGGCAGCGATCTGGAGACGATGAAGCTGATCGGATTCGCCCAGCGGCCGGTGCTGCACGTGGAAAACCTCTGCCGCCTGGCCGAGCTGACCGGACAGAGCAAGTACGCTGCCCTGGCGCGGCGAATCTATGACAAGTTCGCTGCCGATAACGTCGGCGACGCCAAGACGGCCGACAGCATGCGCCGCGGCGTGGTCTCGGGCGACCATGCGGTGAGCTATCACGAGTTTCTCAAGCTGCCAGCCGTGCTGTTTCACGCCACGGGCGATGAGTCGATGCTCTCGGCCGCCCGCGGCGGGTTCGACATGCTCGAGCGTCATCACGAACTGGCCGACGGGCTGGCCAGCGGGTTCGAGTGCCTCTCGGGCAACGCCGACGACCTCGTGCATGAAACGTGCAACGCCGGCGACTTCGTCCTGGCGTGCGGGCACATGCTCCGCGCCACCGGCGAAGTGCGCTGGGCCGACAAGCTCGAAAAGGCGTTCTTCAACGCCGGCCTGGGGTCGGTCAGCAGGGACTTCCGCTCGCATCAGTATTACTCGTCGCCCAACCAGGCGATCCTGAGCAACCGCTCGAGCCACTGGAACGGCAACAGCGACTGGGGCCAGTACGCCTTTGCCCGCATGTGCTACCGCCCCGCTCACGACACCGAGTGCTGCACGGGCAACGTACACCGCCTGGCGCCGGCGTTTGCCAAGCGGATGTTCTTCTTCGACTCGGCGCGCGATGAGATCACAGCAGCGCTTTACGCCCCGTGCGAGGCACGCTTCACGCTGTCCGGTGGGCAGGCCCTCACGCTGAGCGAGCGCACGGAGTATCCCTTCGGGCATCGAATCGAGTTTTGCGTGGGTCTGTCGCAACCGCGCGACTTGCGGCTGCGCCTTCGCGTGCCGCACTGGAGCGGCGGATATTGCCTGAGCCTCAACGGGCGGTGCGTCGACGAAGGCAACGCGGGCGGCCGCTTCGTGCTGGCCGAGGCAAAGTTCCGTGACGGCGATTGCGTCCTGCTCGAGCTGAGGCCGCACGTGGTCATCCGCCGCCGGCCGCGCAGCATGAGCCTGGAGTACGGCCCGCTGGTCTTCTCGCTGCCCATCGTCGCCGATGTGCGCCGCGCGACCGGCGGGCCCAAGTGCTCGGCCGAGTTCCCCGCATATGAACATCTGCCGCGCAGCGAGTGGAACTACGCCCTGCCCGCCGATCTGACGCCCGAACAGGTGGACGTGGTCCGCCGCCCGAAGAAGGGTTCGCCCTGGGACGAAGACAACTCGCCCCTGGTCCTGCGAGTCAGCGGCCGCCGCGTTGTCAACTGGACCTTGCGCGAAGGCCTTTACACGCCGCCGATCCCCGATACGCTCGACCTCGACGGCCGCCCCGAACTGCTGCACTTGGTCCCGCAGGCCAGCACACTGCTGCGGATCACCGAATTCCCGCGCGGCGACTTCTGAAGATTGTCGATGAATACATGATGAATCTGCGCCAACGCATCTTCCTGGTCCTGCAGCCCCACAACGGGCGCGGCAGCAACCTGGTGGGCTTCCTTGTTCTGGGCCTGATCGCACTGAATCTGCTGAGCGTAATCCTCGAGTCGATCGCGCCGGTGCAGCAGGCGTATGGGCCGCTCTTTGACGCCTTCGAGGCCGTCAGCGTTGTCCTGTTTACCGCCGAATACCTCCTGCGACTCTGGACGTGCGTGGAGGACCCGCGCTACCCCAACTTCCGCAGTTATAGATTTATGCAGATTATTTTCGGTCGATTTGTGCAGGAATGGCGGTGCAATGGCGGCATTCTGCTACCCCAAAGGGTCTTTTCACTTGTTTTGGATCCGATCAGCCCGCCAAACGCAATGTAGTGAAGACCAAGTGGATTGCACCCTGGCAACGCCCGTCGCCACAATGGCGGCATGTATCTTCGACGCTGTTACAA